>JAICQI010000559.1 GCA_025937955.1 Pyrinomonadaceae bacterium | reverse complement strand
GTGCGAAACGCGAAGAAGAAGTCGTTTAACATGGTGGGAGTTTAGACGCTCTCAGGAATTTCAGCCAAGCGAAATGTTAGGCGCCTCCCTGGAGTGCAGTGCCTTGGCACCGCACTCCAGGGAGGCGCCCTGCACCAGTCTTGACTCAAAATGGGCCGCGCCCTAATCTGGCGGCTTGTGCGTCTGCTTCTTCTCATACTCTTCCTATCTGCATCCGTAGCGGCGCAGCCATCCGTATCGAAAGTTTGGGTTGCCGATAATCGTGATGGGACTTACCGCAATCCGATTCTGCATGCCGACTATTCAGACCCTGATGTTATTCGAGTTGGGGATGACTTCTATCTCGTTGCGTCGAGTTTCAATGCTGCGCCGGGTTTGCCCGTTCTTCATTCACGTGATTTGGTGAACTGGACCATCATCAGTCATGCGCTGGCGCGGCAGCCGCCCTTCGACGTGTTCAGCAAACCACAGCATGGAAACGGTGTTTGGGCGCCGGCAATTCGCTATCACAACGAAACCTTCTACATCTTCTATGCCGATCCTGATTACGGGATCTATATGGTAAAGACGAAAGATCCGGCAGGAGCATGGTCTGAACCGCTCCTGATAAAAGCAGCGAAAGGTTGGATCGATCCGTGTCCATTTTGGGATGACGATGGCAAAGCGTATTTAGTAAGCGCGTTTGCGAGGAGTCGCTCGGGAATCAAGAGCATGCTCATTGTGAGCCGCATGAACGAAGAAGGTACAAAACTGTTCGACGAAGGCGTGATGGTGTTCGACGGGCACGCACAAGATCCGACAGTCGAAGGTCCGAAACTCTACAAGCGTAACGGCTATTACTACATCTTCGCTCCCGCGGGAGGTGTCGAATCCGGCTGGCAGCTAGCGCTGCGTTCAAAAAATATTTATGGCCCATACGAACGCAGGGTAGTTCTGGCACAGGGTAAGACCAAGATCAACGGACCACATCAAGGCGCATGGGTAGAAACTCAATCCGGCGAATCATGGTTCATTCATTTTCAAGACAAAGGCGCCTATGGCCGCGTGGTCCATTTGCAGCCGATGAAGTGGGTGAATGATTGGCCTGTCATGGGCGCCGGTGGCGAACCGGTCATGACTCATCGGAAACCAAATGTCGGCCAGATGTATCCTATAACCACTCCCGCAGAATCAGATGAATTCAGCGATCCCTTCAACCTGCAGTGGCAATGGGCGGCGAACCCGCAGTCGAACTGGGCCTTCCCTGCCGCAGCCTACAGCTTTTTACGATTATTCAACGTGCCCTCGCCTAACGACGCCAAAAACTTTTGGGACGTTCCTAATCTCCTGCTCCAGAAGTTTCCGGCTCCGTCATTCACGGCCACCGCCAAAGTTACATTCACGCCGCGGAATAATGGCGAACGAACCGGACTAATCTTAATGGGCCTCGATTACGCCCACCTCTCGGTCGAGAAGAAACCAGACGGACTTTACATCTCGCAAACAGTTTGTCAGAACGCAGACAAAGGTTCCGTTGAAAGACAAACAACCGCAGCAAAGCTCGACAATAACACCTTCTGGCTCCGTGTTAGAGTCGAGGAAAATGCAGTTTCCAGTTTTAGCTATAGCCTTACGGGAAGAAACTACATTCCCGTGGGACAGCAGTTCAACGCTCGTCAGGGCAAATGGATTGGAGCAAAGGTTGGCATCTTCGCAGCCGCCAAAGGGGCTGCGTTGGAAATGGGTTACGCCGATTATGACTGGTTCAGAATTGAATAACTCCATGAGATGCCACGGGCTTGTCCCGTGGAGTCTCACGATCTCAGCTAACAAAAGAAAAAAACTCAAAAGGCTAGATGCCACGGGCTTGCCCCGTGGAGTCTCACGTTTGGCGCTATATAGCTGCGAACGTGAACCTCCACGGGACGAGCCCGTGGCATCCAAGCGTAATCTTTTTAGCTGGCGTGTAGCGGATATCGTGAACCTCCACGGGACAAGCCCGTGGCATCTTTTTGTGCAAGTTTTCTGGCTCGCGATGTTGTGTTTGGGCGGGAGTGTGATGGCGCAGTCTAACTACAGCTTGCGCTCGCCGGATCAGAGAATAGAAGTGCGAGTCCGTGCCGCGGATCGTCTCAGCTACGACGTACTTCTCAATGGCAACCTGCTCCTTCAGAACAGCACGCTCTCGATGAACATCAATCAGATCAGCATCGGTGCTCAGCCAAAAGTGAGAGGTAGCAAACAGCGGAGCGAGAATAAGGAAATTGTTTCTCCAGTGCCGCAGAAGTCTGTGCGCATCCGCGAACACTACAACGAGCTGAGACTGGAACTCGAGGGCGACTATTCTGTCGTCTTCCGAGTTTTCAACGAGGGTATCGCATACCGTTTCGAGACTTCATTAGCTGTAAACGAAGCGAAGGTTCATGCAGAGGAAGCTCGTTGGAATTTCGCAGGCGATTACAACGTCTACTATCCAAAGGAGGATAGTTTTTTCTCTCACAACGAGCGGGAGTTTCTGAATCTACCGCTGAAGCAAATCAGTTCAACAACTTTGGCGAGTCTTCCGGCCGTAGTCGTGGCTAATAACGGCGTGAAGATCGCGATTGCAGAGTCAGACGTTGAAGACTATCCCGGCCTCTGGTTGCAAGGAGCCAACAACAACACACTCGAGGCAATCTTTCCGCCGTATCCCCTAAAAGAAGAGCTACGCAAGAACAGCGATCGCGATTTGCAAGTCACGGAAAAGGCCGACTATATCGCACTGACAAAGGGTGCGCGCACCTTCCCATGGCGCATTATCGGCATCGCTGAAAAAGACGCTGATCTCATCACCAATCATTTGGTCTATCTACTGGCCAAGCCTTCACAAGTCCAGGACACTTCATGGATCAAACCCGGCAAAGTCGCGTGGGATTGGTACAACGCCAACAACATCTACGGCGTGGATTTCAAATCAGGCATCAATACGCAGACCTATAAGTACTACATCGACTTCGCGTCGCGTTACGGTATCGAGTACGTGATTCTCGACGAAGGCTGGTACAAGCTTGGCGACTTGCTCAGCGTCGCACCGGAAATAAATATCGAAGAGTTAGTCGCTTACGGCAAAAAGCGAAACGTGGGCATCATCCTGTGGATGGTTTGGAAAACGCTTGACGATCAATTCGAAGCAGCTTTCAACCAGGCTGAGAAATGGGGTGTCAAAGGATTGAAAATCGATTTCATGCAACGTGACGATCAGCCGGTAATGAACTTCTACCACAAAGTGTGTCGTGAGGCTGCTCGCCGCCGGATGCTGGTTGATTTTCACGGCGCGATTCGACCTGCAACGATGACACGTACCTGGCCCAACCTCGTGAACGTGGAAGGCGTGCGAGGGCTCGAGCAGTCCAAATGGAGCAAATTCGCCAATCCCGAACACAACGTAACGTTGCCGTTCACGCGCATGTTACTCGGACCGCTGGATTACACACCCGGCGCGATGGTGAACAGCGGTCAGGAAAGAAACTTCGTGCCCGTCTTCGAACGACCGATGAGCATGGGCACGCGAGTGCATCAGTTGGCCATGTACGTCATATACGAAGCCCCGCTTCAGATGCTGGCCGACTCTCCTTCACACTATCTTCGCGAACCGGAGGTGATGGAGTTTCTGAAACCTGTTCCAGCCGTTTGGGACGAAACGCGAGTGCTCGCGGCACAGATGGGAGATTACGTCGTTATCGCTCGTCGCCGAGGTCAGGACTGGTATATCGGCGCGATGACCGATTGGACCAGCCGCACGCTCGATATCGATTTCTCATTCCTGCCGTCAGGACGCTTTCAGATGCTTGCGTACGAGGATGGACCAAACGCGGCCAGGATGGGTCACGATTACAAAGCAGTTCGTAAAGATATCGACCGCACCACAAAGCTAACGATCAACCTGGCGTCAGGTGGCGGCTGGGCTGCCCGCATCTACCCGCAAACTAAGTAAGACGATCGACGAGCGACTTGGACCACAGGCTGAGTGGCTTACGCGACTTGCGATTGTGTTTCTCCGCAGCACGGTTGTAGGTCAACAGGAGTTTTCGCTGATCGCAGAAGCTCTCGATCAGCGCGGTTCTGCCGTAAGTCTTCTCGATCAGTACAGACATCTGCCAACCCACGGTGTACCACGGTCCCTGAGTGCCGAAAAAGGAGAATCCTGCTTTTGTAGCTTCCTCACCTGTCAGGCGTCCGTCCAGTACGTCGAGCAGAAACTTTTCGACTTTCTTTAAATCGTCATTGAAGTTGGCGATGTCCTTGTCCCAGCGAGCGCGTTCGTCGTTGTTGCTAACGGCATGTGGATGAATGTCGGGGCCGCCTGCGGCTGCGAGCATAGCAAAGCCCTCACCGAAAGCTCCGGTCCAGGTAAGCCCTGTTTGCACGCTCGCCGGCAATTTCTCGCGCTCCGCTGCAGTCTGTCTCGAAGGGCAACTGGTGCCATAGCCGATGTGATGCATTTCGTGAGCGAGCGTGTTTTCGAACTTCTGCGGACTCACCGTCGGATCCAGATACATGAAGATAGCCGGATCCT
>JAICQI010000053.1 GCA_025937955.1 Pyrinomonadaceae bacterium | reverse complement strand
TGTTGAGACCACGTCAACTTTTTTGGGCGTAGGCGGATCTTTAATCGTGTCGAGTTCTTGTCTTGCGCGTGGTGGAGTAGCCTTTGGTTTAGGCGCCGTCGCGGCCTTTGGTCTAGTTCGTGGTTTCGGTTTAGGTTTTGCGACTGCTGGTTCAAGAAGCGCTTGCTCGAGCTCGGCAATCAGATCTTCAGTTGATGCAGTGCGCAACTTAGGTTTCTTTTCGAGTGCGTGGTGGACTGCTCGCTCCAGTTGCGGCGAGATGCCGGCCATGCGAGGAGGTGCGGTCATCAAATGCTGTTTCATGACGGCCGGAAGTGAAGAGCCCTTGAAAGGCACGTCGCCCATTAACATCTGATAGAGGATTATGCCGAGGCTGTAGATGTCACATCGTTTGTCGGCTTCTTCCTCGGACCATTGCTCCGGAGACATGTAATAAGGTGAACCGATAATGCCGGTTGTCTTGGCGCCAACGAAAGATCCTAATAGGTCCGCCGACTTGATTTTTGCCAATCCAAAATCGAGTATTCGAACCTGCTCGCGCACAGGGCCATTTGTCATGATCATTATGTTCAAGGGCTTGAGATCACGATGAACTATGCCGTGTGCGTGAGCAGCGCCCACTGCTGAAGCGATCACTCGAATATATTCGACGGCTTTCTCCGGAGTGAATCGTCCTTCATTGGTCATCAGGTCTTGAAGCGAGATGCCCTCGATGAATTCCATCACGATGAAGGGGATCTTTTCTTCGAGAAACCCGAAATCAGGAACCGAGATGATGTTGGGATGACCTATCGCGGCCGCTGCCATTGCTTCCTGATGGAAACGAGTGGCCGAAGTGGAATCGTTACCGACAAGCTCAGGCCTGATTATCTTGATTGCGCGAGTGGTTTTTAAGAATTTATGGTGGGCCTTGTAAACGATTCCCATTCCGCCTTCGCCGAGGCGACGTTCCAGTACATACTTACCTTCGAGTGCAAGATCACCAGGCAGCGAGTGGAAGGTCGAGCGCCCGTCGAGCGGACACTTAGCCACCGAGTCGTGATAACAAGTGAAGCAGTCGGGACATTCTCTCATTGAGGTCGGGGGTTAAGCTGCCTGGCAGCTATCTCAATTAGAAACTAAACTCGCCCGTCAGGAATGCGGCAAAGGTGCGTTGCCTTCGAGTGAAGCGGGCGTACCAAGTTAAGCGATGGGCCAAATGGTAACAAGTTTGGGCCTCGGTAGCAATGTCAAAACTGTTGTCTTAGAACTGCCTTTCGTTTATCTTTTCGACCGTTCGAACCCGGCTGGATTAGACGTTTATGCGGATAACTTTCCTGGCAATCTTTTGCACATTGGCGGCTTTTACCCATGGATCTGCTCAAGTCGTACGCAAAGCAACTGATAAATCTGCTGAGTCGAAAGCGTCGAAATCAACTCCACGGCGTGAACGTTATCGCGTCCGGACGCCGGATACATCCAAAATCCCTACCGTGACCGAGTCTGATCGGTTTCTGGATCTCGGCGAACGCTTTCGTAAGGAAGGAAAGTGGAATGCCGCCGAAGCTGCCTATAAGGAATCCATCAATGTTTGGTCCGGCAACGCTGAAGCGCTGCTGGAGTTGGGTTTTCTTTATATCGATCGAAACAGACTCCCTGAAGCTCAGGGCGTGTACAATAAGCTTCGTTCTGTAAATTCTTCAGTTGCAGCAGAGTTGCTCGCCGATATAAAGAGGTACAAGTCCGCCAGCCGATAGCCACCCTTTGTAAAATTCTTGGCAATTACCCCTCCTCTCTGGTATACATGCGGCGCACCAAAACGAAACCAGTGGTCATTGAAACGCGGACGCCTGCTCAGCCTGGCGCAAACGCCGCTCAGTTCCAAACTCTTTCACACAGGAGCGAGTGAATGGCAAAGACGGTTTGTAAGATTTTGGGAGTCGTTCTGTTGTTGGTGGGTGTGGTTGGTTTTGCAGCTCCGGGGTTGCTGGGCCTCCACCTTAGCCCGGCACACAATGTGGTTCACATTGTCTCGGGAGCTATCGCCCTTTACTTTGGTTTCGCGGGAACGCTGTCAGGGGCGAAAACCTTTTGCCTTGTTTTCGGCGTGGTTTATCTTGCGCTTGGCGCATTGGGATTGACGATGGGCGTCGAGCCTGATCGCATGTGGACGGTCGGTCCACTGCATTTTGGAACAGCCGACCACGCTGTTCACAGCCTGCTGGGCATACTCTTTCTGGCCGGCGGGTTGTTTACCAAAAAGATGGATTAGTCTCGCTTTCAGGTTGCAAGGGAGAGTTCTGGTAAGTGGCGCACTTGCGTCCTCGATCTCCAACCCTTGCAACCTGAGCCACGGATCACACGGATCTTAAGACACGGATTTACGCGGATTAATCCGTGTAATCTGTGGCTAAAATTTCACTTGTATGCCACCGCGGCCGAGGGCGCGCGGTGCGAGGAAGCCGTTCTCGTAGTATCTCTGGTTGAAGACGTTTTCCACTCCGCCAAACAGGACCAGCGTTACGCGTTCGGTCTGCCGGCGCTCATAACTCACAAAAACATCTCCTTTTGTATAGCCGCTGAAAGTAAGCTCAGCCATGCGGAATGGAAAATTGTTTTCGAAAACCTGGCTGATGTACGAGCCGGTGCGATTCAGATCGAAACTAAACAAAAACTTGCGATATCGCTGCGTAAGCGTTAGACCAAACAAGTGCTCTGGTATCACGTACTCCGGTTGCAGGCCCAGGCCCGTTAACGCTCGATCGCTGTTCGTGAACGTGTAAGACGCGCGCAGATCCATGCCTTTGATCGGCGCCGTGTTGAAATAGGTTTCGACGCCGCGCGAAAGCCCGCCGGGCCGGTTCTCAAACCCGTTGAAACGGCCAAGCCCAAGCGGATCGACCGCAAATCCCGTGAATCCGATTACGCGCTGGAGCCTTGTGTAAAAGTACGTGGCGCCAAACAGCACGCGGTCGTTAGCAAGTCGTTGATCGAATCCGCCGTCAACGCTGAGCGACTGTTCAGCTTTCAGTGTCGGATCGCCAAAGCGCACCACGCCCGCCGCGCCAAAGTTTCCCTCGCCAAAACGTTCGAACAACGAAGCTGCACGAAATCCGTTGCCTACGTGCGCTCGCAGCTTCGTACCGCTGCTGCGAATGAAATACGCGACCGCGCCATCGCCAGTGATAGAGCTCTCGGTTTCGCGACCCTGCAAAACTCCCGGACGATCCGCGCTGCTGATCCGATACCACTGACCACGTACGCCGAGCGATAAGCGCAGGCGGTCATCAAGTAACGACAACTGGTCCTGTCCGAACACCGCAAACGTTCGTTGCCGATCAGTCGTGTTGTTGAAGGTAGCGAACGAAGGCGTCGAGCTCTGAAACAGCGACTCACGCTCAAATTCAAATCCGGTCGTGAGCAGATTCGACTTCGAGAAGCGAAAGTTCACGCGGCCGTCGACAGTATCAACATCGCCGTTGTTAACATTGAGAAACTCGAATTCAAATCCCACGAACGATGCGAATCTCGGATCCACCGCGGGACCGTTGTAGTTGCGCCTGTCACTGGACACTCTCTGATAGGCAACGGAATAAGAAATAGTGTCGCTGACGATTTGTGAAAACCTGGCTGCACCGACCAGCAGACGGTTACGCCGTCCCTGGTCGGGATTGTTGAAATCGGGTTGAAAAGTTACGCCCGCGACTGCTTTCGGGAAGCGCTCACTCGTGCCGAAAGCTGCCTCCAAAGGGAAAGGACTGTCGTTTACGCGAGCGTTCGCGATGTTGCCGAAGAGATTAGCAGAGATCGTGATTGACGGTGTCGGATTGAATTGCAGGCGTCCTGCAAAACCGGTGTTGCCGTACGCGTCGTCGCCGTCGATTCCATTGCGCACGTCGACGCGATTCACGCCCAGCTCGAATCCTAAACGATCTCCGCCACCTGAGGCCTGAATGCGTTCGCGGTAAGTTGCGAGACTGCCGCCGTCGAAGCCCGCGTTCAAATGAAATCCGGGCGAGCCGGACGCCGGAATGAGGTTAAGCACGCCGCCAATGGCGTGCGTTCCATAGATCGACGAGCCCGCTCCGCGCAGCACCTCCACGCGATCGAGTGAAACGGGAACGAGATCGGACATCAGCGACAGTGCTGAGCCATTGATGTCACCTGCATCGCGCACGCGCAGTCCGTCGAGCAGCAGAGCCGTGTCGAAGTTTCTTTGACCCCTAAGACGCAGAGTGGTTAAAGCCCCGGGTGAGCCCTGCTGTTGCACGCGCACGCCGGGAATTCCTCGCAGCGCTTCCGTAAGACTCAGTTCGTGTTTTGCTTCGATTTCCTGGGCGTTGAGTGTCGACACGACTTTCGAAACCTCGTCGGCGCGTTGGACGGTCCCGGTCGCCGTAACCACAACGCTCTCGTTGACCGACGCGACCTTGAGTTGCACGATGACTTGCTTGTTTTCGCCCCGCTTGAGTTGCATTTCTTGCGACGTGAAGTTTGAGAAACCGCTTGCTTTGACCTCGATGAAGTAAGAGCCGGATCGCAGGTTCTCAAACTTGAAAGTACCTTCGTCGCTGGTAAGGGTATGTAACTGAACTCCGTTGCTGGACCTTAAGGTGACCAGTGCGTCGAAAACCCTCGCATCGTTCTCATCCGTCACCGTGCCGCTGATGCCGCCACCGTTTTGAGCCTGCACGTTGATCGCCAGGATCAAAATAAAACCAAACACCAACAAGAAACTCTTTTTTGTGCCTTTTGTACTTTTTTGTGGCTGATTCATCGTTAGCTTCTCCTGTCGTGTACCGGCGTAACTCTTGGCCCACCCGTCACCGGATGAGCATCCACCAATACTCTTACTTCAAAAACGTCTTGCAAAATTTGCGGCTGGAGCACTTCCTCCGGCCTGCCGGAGTGAACGGCTCTTCCGTTCTTCATCAGCAAAATATGGTCAGCGAACTGCGCTGCGAGGTTGATGTCGTGCGTGACAACAAGAGCCGCTGCCTCGTTGCGATCACAGCGATTGCGGACCAATGTCAGCAACGTGGCCTGATGGGAGAGATCGAGATTCGCAGTCGGTTCGTCGAGCAGCAGGATCGGTGCTTCGGTGGCAAGTGCCCGCGCCATCAAAGCTCGTTGTCTTTCACCGCCCGACAACTCGTTCATCAGTCGCCCACTCAACTCGCTCATCTCAGTCTCGCGCAACACGGCGTCAGCGACTTGCAGATCTCGTTCTGTTTCCCAGCCCCAGCCGGTGTTGGTGGACCACGCGAAGCGACCACCCAGTACGAACTCGAGCACAGTCACCGGAAAGCGAAGCTCTGCTTCCTGTGCCACGACCGCGATGCGCCGCGATATGTTTCTGCGGTTGAGACGCTCCAACGGTTGTCCATCCAAAAGAATTGCGCCGGACGACTGGCGAATCTGTCCATTCAACGTGCGCAGCAGCGTCGATTTGCCGGCGCCGTTCGGACCGATGATCGCGGTTATCTCACCCGGTTGAAGAGTCAACGTGAGGTCAGCCACCGCAACACGATGGTCATAACCGATAGTTACCTCTCGAGCTTCGAGCAAGATTCACACCCTCTTCAAAAGATAGATAAACAACGGCGCGCCAATGAGTGCAGTGATGGCGCCAACCGGCAACTCTCTCGGCGCAATGATCGTGCGCGCCACGGTGTCAGCGACGATCACAAACAGCGCGCCGCCCAGCGCCGCAGCTGGAATGCTGATCCGGTTATCGCTTCCCAGTGAGAGCCGCGCGAGGTGCGGCACAACCAAACCGACATAACCCACCGATCCGCTTGCCGCGACAGAACTTCCAACCAACAAACTCGCCACCAGAAACACCACCATTCTCACGCGCCCAACTTCAACGCCGAGGTCGAATGCATCACGCTCACCGAGCATTAAAAGATTCAGCGAGCGCGCGTGCAGCGTGAGCGCCAACGCGCCGCCGACCGTGATGGTGATCGCGATGGGAAGAAGTGCCTTGCTGGTCCCCGAGAGATCGCCGAGAAGCCAGAAAGTAAACGAGCGAATCCTCGTCGCATCCATCAGAGTCGTTACAAAAACGATCACGGATGAAAGAAAAGTCGTGACGATAACGCCAGCGAGGATCAAACGCTCCGGCGTCGCACCGGCACGCCCGCTCGCGAGTCGATACACCGCGAGCGTGGCGAGTAGGGCTCCGGTGAACGCCAGTACGGGCCGTGTCCATTCGATCGCGCCGAAGAAAATCAGCGCGATCATCGTGCCGACCGCGGCGCCGTTTGAAATACCCAGGAGGTAAGGTTCGGCGAGTGGATTTCGTAACAACGCTTGATAGGCCGCGCCGGCAGTCGCAAGTGAGCCACCGACTGCAGCAGCTAACAAGATTCTCGGCAAACGAATTTGAAACAGAATGTCGAACTGATCGCGCGTGAGACCGCAGGGTGTCGTGCCCAAAGATGCGAGGGCGCATAACGAAGCACGTGCGGGCAGTTGCTCACTTCCGATCAGCGACATGAGCACGATTGCAAGCAACAACGCGCCCGCCAGCAGCGCGCACGAAATGACCGTCTTGCGCAGCGTGACGCGATTTTGGCGCGCCGGCGAGGCCACGAACGTATCGCTGGAACTGGAAGTGATCATTGTTTGAACGCGTCGGGATGAAGAGCACGGGCCATCTCTTCGATTCCGTCAATTGCTCTCGGCCCAGGCCGCGCCAAATGATCGTCGTTGATCTTGTAGACGCGACCCTGAAGCGCGGCAGGTGATTGGCGCAACGCTTCGGTGACGGTTGCATTTGCCGCCCCCATCGAACCCCCGGTGGGCAAGATGATCGCTTCGGGTCTAGTGGCAAGCGCAGACTCGCTGCTGTACTTGGGCCACGCACCCGGAACATCGGACGTAACAGAAATACCGCCCGCGCGACGAATGAGATCGGTGACAAACGCGTCGCGACCAATTGTGTAGAGGGGTTCGGCAGACACCTGATAGAACACTCGTACCGCTGGTTGCTGTGTAACCTTCGCTTCAACCGTCTGCGTGCGCTCCCGCAGTTTCTGTACCAGCAGTCTTGCCTGTTCCTTCTGCCCAAGAATTTCGCCGACTTGCTCGATCGAACGGAACACGCCATCGAGATCGTGTGGATCAGTGACGAACACCGCGATGTTTTGTTCGTGCAGTTGTTGCGTGAAGATCTCGAGCTGCGACGCCGTGGAGATCAGAACCACTTGCGGTTTGAGTGCGATGATTCGTTCGAGACTCGGCGTACGTGTGTCGCCGACTTCAGTAATTGACTTTGCTTCGGCGGGAAAATCACAGTAACTCGTGCGCCCCACAAGCCGGCCGCCGCCACCGACGGCGAAAACGATCTCCGTCAGGTTTGGAGCGAGGGAGATTACACGGTCGACTTTGAAAGGCAGAGAGACACGCCGGCCCGCGTCGTCGGTTAAGACCCGGGTTATCGGACCTTCCGGCTGAACCGCATTATTAGAAGTGCAGGCGAATGCTGTTGCGAGCAGAAGGGCGCAAAGCAGCAAGCGAATCGTTTGCGTTGAGAAATTTCGTGATAACAAAAGAATCCCGCTGACCTCCGATTTCGGCTAAGGGAAACAGGCATCAGCGGGACTAGAAGAAGATCCGTGGCGGCCTGAACACCTTTGCGCGAGTGTTTAGAGGCTGCAAAGCGTTTGGGCAGGTCTCCTGGCTTAGAGAACTAGTTCTCAACACAGTGGCGCGACCGCGCGGGATTCACACCCGCTTCCCTATTCTCCCCTTGTTGGGGCACCCTTACGCTTGATTAAAAAGATCGGCTTGAACAGCCGGACACTAACATGTGCGGGTATCGCGAGTCAAACCGGCCACAAATAAGTGTAAAAAGCCATAGCCACAAAAAGGCACAAAAGGCACAGAATGAATTAAGAAAGTTCATTAAAAATTCTTTTTGTGCTTTTTGTGCCTTTTAGCGGCTTTTAGTAATATGCCTCACGATGATTAAAACTGTCGAATGGACGAAAGATGGCGTGCGGATGCTGGACCAGCGTCTGTTGCCTTCCGAAGAAAAGTATCTGATGTTGCGTTCCTACGACGAGGTGGCGGAAGCCATTCGCAAGATGGTGATCCGTGGCGCACCGGCGATCGGTGTCTCCGCGGCGATGGGAATTGCCCTGGGCGCCAGCCAGTCAGTGGGAACTTCCGTGGCGGATCTCGATGACGATTTGCAATACATCTGCGACGTGATGGGCAAGACTCGTCCTACCGCGGTCAACCTCTTCTGGGCGATAGAAAGAATGCGCGGCGCGTTTCAGCGAAACAAACACCTGAACGACGTGGAGGAAGTGAAAAAAGCACTTGTCTCCGAAGCGCTTGCGATCTTCGAGGAAGACATCACCGCCAATCGCGCGATCGGGCATCACGGTGAACCATTACTTCCTGACGGCGCCACAGTACTCACACACTGCAACGCCGGCGCGCTTGCTACTGCCGGAGACTACGGCACTGCACTCGGAGTCATTCGCGGTGCCCGCGATGCTGGAAAGAAAATCGCGGTGATCGCTGATGAGACCAGACCGTATCTCCAGGGACTTCGATTAACGGCGTGGGAACTGGCAAAAGACGACATTCCAGTGACAGTGATCACCGACAACATGGCCGGTCACGTGATGAAGAGCGGCAAGGTCGACGCCGTGGTCGTCGGCGCAGATCGCATCGCGGCGAACGGCGACACGGCGAATAAGATTGGTACTTACATGGTTGCGGTGCTGGCGCGAGAGCACGGCGTGCCGTTTTATGTCGCGGCGCCTTTAACGACACTCGATCTGTCGCTTGCTTCAGGTGAGGAGATCCCGATCGAGGAGCGCGATTCGATGGAAGTGACGCACATTCGCGATCATCAACTCGCACCCGATGGCATCAACGTGCACAATCCCGCGTTCGATGTGACACCGCATCAATTTATCACTGCGATAATTACTGATAAGGGTGTGGCGAGACCACCGTACCTGAAGAGTTTGAAGACGTTGTTTGAGTAAATCCGCGTTTTACTTGTGGCTAAATCGGCTGGTTTTCCACCAATCGATCGTGCGTTGCAGACCTTCGCGGAGATCGACTTTCGATTCGTAGCCGAGGAGTTCGCGCGCCATCGTTATGTCGGCGAGACTGTGACGCACATCGCCCACGCGCGGTTCGAGATATTCCGCGGTAACGTCCTGCTTGCCGGTCAGTTCCTTCAACTCCGCCAGAAGCTGATTCAAGGTGATCCGCTGTCCATTGGCGACGTTGATCACCTTGCCTGATGCTTCTTTTGCGGAACCAGCGTTCAAGTTAGCGAAGACAACATTGTCGATGTAGGTAAAATCGCGTGACTGTTCCCCGTCCCCGTATATCACCGGACGCTCATTCGACAACAGCGAACTGATAAAACGTGACACAACACCCGAATACTGGGAGCCCGGATCCTGGCGTGGCCCAAACACGTTGAAGTATCGCAGCGAAACCGTCTCCAGACCGTAAACCCGAGTAAACGCCCGGCAGTAATATTCGCCGACCAGTTTCGCTACCGCATACGGCGACAACGGATCGGGCCGCATCTCTTCAGACTTCGGCAGCGTTGGTTGATCGCCATACGCCGAGCTCGAAGCCGCATAGACCACACGCCTCACGCCGCGGTCGCGCGCCGCAACGAGTAAAGAGAAAGTGCCGTCAACTGATGCGATGTGAGTCTGGCGTGGCGCTTCAACGGAGCGCGGCACGGAAGGAATTGCCGCTTCGTGAAAAACCAGCTCGACGTTTTCGAGCGCCTTATTCAGCAGCTCCTCATCCGCGACGCTGCCCTGAATGAAATCAACGTCGCCACCAATCTCGTCGATGTTCTCGCGATGACCGGTCGATAAATCGTCCAGCACGCGAACACGCATGCCATCACTGGCGAGCGCGGAAGCGATGTGGGAGCCGATAAAACCGGCGCCGCCTGTAACCAGAGCTCTTCCTGAAAGTGGCATCTGCTTTTACCTACCCACGCCCACGTATTCAAAACCCAGTTCGCGCATGTCTTCCGGCTCGTAGATATTTCTGAGGTCAGCGATTTTCGGAGTCGTCATCAAGTCGCGGATGCGCGTCATGTCGAGCGCGCGGAACTGGTTCCATTCGGTCACGAAGACGAGCGCGTCGGCGCCTTTGACGGCAGCATACTCGTCGTCGGCATAAGTAATCTCCGGCAGCAACTTCATCGCCTCGTGTTTCGCAACCGGATCGTAAGCGCGCACGGTTGCGCCATCCTCGAGCAGGCTGCGAATGATTCCCACCGCGGGGGCTTCGCGCATGTCGTCGGTTTCCGGTTTAAATGCTAGTCCCAGGACAGCGACCTTTTTCCCGTTGAGCGGACCAACAAGCTTGCGGATCTTCGTCAGCATCTCTTGGCCTTGCCGCTGATTTACTTCAATCACGGCATCGACGATCAGTGACGCAGCGTCGTAGTGTCTGGCGACTGAAGAGAGCGCCCGAGTGTCTTTCGGAAAACAGGAACCGCCGAAGCCTGGGCCAGGATGTAGAAACTTGCTCCCGATGCGCTTATCCATGCCGATGGCGCGCGCCACGTCGTGAACGTCGCAGCCGATCTTGTCACACAAATTCGCAATCTCGTTGATGAACGAGACCTTTGTAGCCAGGAATGCATTCGCGGCGTACTTGGTGAGTTCGGCGGCTTCGAGTGAAGTGATAACAAACGGCGCTTCGATCAGGTAGAGCGGGCGATAGAGATCTTTCATGATCGCGATCGCTTCTTCGTCACGACTGCCGATCACGACGCGATCCGGTCGCATGAAGTCGTTAATCGCTGCGCCTTCCCGCAAAAACTCCGGATTCGAAACGACGCCGAAATTCGCGCGCGTCTTCTTGTGCTCGCTGATCAGCGTGCGAATGTGTTCACCGGTACCGATGGGCACGGTGGACTTCGTTACGACGACCTTGTAGCCGTTCATGTACTCCGCAATAGACAGCGCTGCCTGCTCGACGTAACTCATGTCTGGAGATCCGTCTGGTTTTGGCGGGGTACCTACGGCGAGAAAGATAACGAGTGCTTGTTCGACGGCCTGGCGAACGTCGGTAGTGAATCTAAGGCGGCCGGCTTGTGTGTTTTTTAAGACCAGTTGCTCGAGGCCGGGTTCGTAAATCGGCATGACGCCGTTAAGCAACCGCTCAATCTTATCTTCGTCGACATCGACGCAAGTGACGTCGACACCAAATTCGGCAAAACACGCACCAGTTACAAGACCTACATAACCAGTCCCAATTACAGCAATATGCATTTAACTACTTCCCGAAAAGGATGGGGATCCTGATGTCGTGGCATTCAAAACCTTGCGGGCCACGCGCGTGGATCGCGTGACCCGCAAGGTCAATTTGGCTGACCGCAGCGCTGGTTACCAGTGCCACAGTGTTTTTACTCAAGCCGCCGAAAATTACTTTACGAACTTGCGAACTTACTTCGTCGGGCTGACCACCGTAACGTCGCCACCGAAGTTAAGGTCGTTGTTGTGGAACGCGGCATAAAGAACACCTGCCACGGCGCCACCAACGGCCAGCAGCAACACGGCTAACGCGCCACCGCTCAAATCATCGTCATCATCGTCGGTCTGCGGCACTCCAGCGCTTGCACTATCACCAGCAGCAACCTGCTTCACGGTGCTACCAGTCTTGAACTGTGCAACGCCAGCCAAGGTGGACAATGAGGTGCGTCCCTTCAGAGCACTGACAGTGAACGTGGTCGCTTCTTTGCCATCCACGACAACCGTGCCATCCTTGGTGGTCAAGTTAACCGTAGTTCCGGCAAACGTTGATACCTGAGCGCTACCTGTTTCAAGAAAGGCGGTAATGCTGTTCTTCGCAAAACTGAGGCGAAGATTGCTGTTGGGTGCGAGTTCGACTCGACCAACCTTGCTGATGCTCACTGCTGCGCTGCTTTTTTCCGCGGTGCTGAGTGTCGAATCGGTAAAAATCGTGCCACCGGAAATCATCTTTTGGCCGTTAACTGTGACTTGCCCGGAAACTGACAGCTCGCCCGACGCCTTGGCGCCTGGCGCGGCCAACACCACCATTGAGTAAACACTCAAAACGGCAACCGCCACAGCAGTCGCAATGGACTTGCGGCTCCAAGATTTGCTGATCATTAACTTTCCTCCCGTATAGTGAAACACAAAGGTCTTAATTGCGTACCGCGACAGACGAACAGTCGTGGGAAAACATTAAGGTTGGTTAGCAACCCGTGCAAAGCCCGGTACTGCTTGGGATTATGGCCTCTGGGCCACTAACACTGGATTTATTACACTAATACAAGCCCTCTGTCAACAATCATTTGGCTTAACTTGCCACAAAACTGTGTCAATCCACGAGCCTGTTTAACGAGTGGCCAACGTGTGTGTCTTTGTGCCCCAGTTATGGCCGGCGGACGGCGGAGGATTTCTCGGTCAGTTCGGCCTGTTCATATGGATCGAGTCGGGCAAAGAGGTAAAAAGTCTCACCTGCCCTGACGGTTCCCAGGTAGCGGAAGGTGTTTCGCACGACATCACCCGTCCTGAGACGCGCGATTTGCGGGGGATTTGAGCCAAAAAGCAGGTTCATCTCGTTTCCTGAAACCGCCTCCAGCTCCGGTAGATAGTCGTTATGAGTCTCGCGAGCCAGACGTATGGCCATCTGCCGTAAGGCCCTGATGCGGTTGGAATTGCGACGATAGTAGGAAGCGCTAACCTCGTGCCGGCTGGCGCGATCGTCAACCACCTCCTGCTCGTTCTTCAAATATCCGAGATAGGCACGAACCACTGGCCCAAATTCCTCGTCTGAGTATTGAACGGCCTGTCGGGCGTGAACAGAGGTTGCGGCGCAGAAAGCTGCTAACCAAAAAGCGGCAAGCAAAAAAGCGGCGAGTCTTTCTCTGAAAGTTGCCATGGCCTTGCTCCTGGCGGGAGGTAATCCTATTTTTTTATTGTGGCCCACGAATTATATCAATAGTTGATTGAAGTAAATTGCACGCGTCTTTCGGCAATGTTACATTGATCTTCGTTTTCCGTTAAGTGGCATGTCTTCTTCAGATTCGCAAGCCTCTTTATTCAAAAAGAACATAGCACTCGGCGTCTGCGGCGGCATCGCTGCGTACAAGGCTGTCGAAGTGTTGAGAGGATTGCAACGAGCGGGCTGCACAGTGAGAGTCACGATGACGAAGCGAGCGTGTGAGTTTGTGCAGCCACTCACGTTTCGCGCGCTTTCGGGCAGCCACGTCGTAGTTGACGATTACGCGCCGGACAATCCCGATCCAATCGCTCACATCACGTTTTCACAAACAGCGGATCTACTGATCGTCGCGCCTGCGACCGCGAATATCATTGCGAAGTTCGCAAACGGAGTGGCGGACGATTTTCTGAGTTCGACTTATCTCGCGTGTTCGGCGCCGGTCCTGGTTGCGCCCGCGATGAACACGACGATGTGGGAGCATCCGGCAACACAACGCAACCTCGAGCGACTGCGTGCGGATGGTGTGCACATCATGCAGCCGGATGCGGGTGAGATGGCGTGCGGCACAATTGGACCAGGACGCCTGAGCGAGCCGGAACGCATTGTCGCCGCGGCGCTCGAAATTCTTAAGGGCCTTAAAGGATCTTCAGTCGCACAGGATCTTTCGGGCGAGCGGTTTCTGATCACGGTTGGCGCAACGCGTGAAGAGATCGATCCGGTGCGGTTCATCTCGAATCGATCGTCAGGGCGAATGGGGTTTGCGCTGGCTGAAGCGGCGTTGAAACGTGGTGGCGAGGTAGTAGTGGTGGCAGG
>JAICQI010000934.1 GCA_025937955.1 Pyrinomonadaceae bacterium | reverse complement strand
GTAGCCAACCCCTCCAAGCGACGCCAAAATTGCCGCTAACAATAAGAATCGTCTCTTACGCATTGAAAAACCGTTGTGGTGAGTTACGAACGTACCACTCTTTGCTAATTCTGTAAAGTAATAGGCATGAAAATTGCTGAGCTACTTATCAATTCAGCAAGTTACCGATATCACAAAGGTATCTAGACGGTAAAAATCCACTTATTCTGCGCCTTTAGCAATAATTCCGCGACCTCGCGAACGGCGCCTCTACCGCCTGGTCTTTCGGTCACGTAATCGACGGATCGGAATATTTCCTCCCAACCATCCTTTACCGTTACCGCCAAACCAACGCGGCGAAGGATCTCTACATCACCGATATCATCGCCGATATAAGCAATCTGCGTATCCGCCAAACCTGATTGGCGCCGGATCTCTCCGTAGGTAGTGGCTTTATTTTGAATTCCCTGGCGCACGATTCGCAGGCCCAGCTCTTTGGCTCGATACCGCACGGCCTTGGAATTTCGTGCGGTGATAAGACCGACCTCGATACCTGCCCGCATGAGCAAAACGATGCCTTGCCCATCGCGCACGTCGAAGTGCTTTGATTCCACTCCTCGGTCGTCAAGGATAATGCGGCCATCGGTCAGCACCCCATCGACATCGAGCAGCAGCAATTTTATAGCTCTGGCCTTGTTTCGGACCGCTGTCGAAATGCGCTTCACGGAGGGGAGTTAAAGGCCAGCTTTTAGGAGATCGTGGAGATGAATCACACCCGAGGGTTTGCCATTCTCATCGAGAACAAACAGGCTGGTGATGCTGTGTTGCTCCATCAGTGCGACCGCTTCCGCGGCGAGAGAATCAGCCCTTATGTTCTTGGCATTCCGGGTCATCAGCTGTTTGGCATTGTATCTGAAGATATCGCCTTTGGATTCCAAGCCACGTCGCAAGTCGCCGTCGGTGATGACTCCCGTCAGTCTCCCCGCTGCATCGACAACCCCGGTGATCCCGAGCCGCTTCGAAGTAATCTCGAAAAGAGCGTCCTTGATGGGCGTGTCTTCGCTAATCAAAGGAAGTTTATCGCCACGATGCATGAGATCTTCGACGCGCAAGAAAAGCCGTCTGCCTAAAATTCCTCCAGGGTGCCGCATCGCGAAATCTTCTTGGTTGAATCCTTTGGTCTCGAGAAGTACCACCGCTAATGCGTCGCCCATGGCCAGAGTTGCCGTGGTGCTCGCAGTGGGGGCCAAACCGAGCGGGCACGCTTCTTCTCTCACGCTGACATCGAGAATGACGTCCGCTGCCTTTGCCAGAGTTGACTCCGGATTCCCGGTCATAACGATCATCTTCAGAGCGTGCCGCTTGAAGTGGGGGATGATCTTGAGGATTTCTTCAGTTTCTCCACTATTGGAAACGGCAAGAACGACGTCGCCCTTCATGACCATGCCTAAATCACCGTGAAGCGCATCGCTTGAATGGAGAAAAAAGGAAGGCGTACCCGTGCTCGCCAGCGTTGCCGCAATCTTGCGACAAATTAGACCCGATTTACCCATCCCCGTGACAACCACCTTGCCGTTGCATTCGCCGAGCAACTTGATGGCCTTGCAAAAATTCTCATCAAGACGATCCAGCAGAGATCGAAGTCCCTGAATCTCGATGTTCAACACCTCTCTTGCGCGGGCCAAAATGGCTTTTTGGTTCACGATACCGAACTACCTTTCACCATATCGTCGATCTGTTTCACGGCTCCGATTAATTTTTCGAAATCCTTCAAAGGCAAAGAGTTCGGGCCGTCGCTCAAGGCCTGATCCGGGTTTTCATGAACCTCCATGAATAATGCGTCGATCCCGACCGCCACCGCCGCGCGTGCCAATGCCGGGATATACTTGCGCTCGCCGCCGGACGCGTGACCGAGTCCGCCAGGTAGCTGCAAACTGTGAGTGGCGTCAAAGATCACAGGGTATCCGAGCTCGCGCATCCACACCAGCGAGCGCATGTCAGAAACAAGATTGTTATACCCGAACGAAACTCCGCGCTCTGTCAACAACACCCGATCGTTCCCGGTTGAAAGGATCTTATCGACAACATTG
>JAICQI010000529.1 GCA_025937955.1 Pyrinomonadaceae bacterium | reverse complement strand
GTGCCTTGGCACCGCTTTGGTATGAGCTTCGAGCCCAATACCAAAGCGGTAGCAAGCTACCGCACTCCAAGGAGGTGTCCGTATTTACCGATCCTGGCCGCGTTTTCTAACTGCGGGCTCGGGCGTGGTGGTCTTGGCGAAGTAGCCGGAACGGTAGTTCAACTTGAGGGTTTGGCGGAAGGCCGGGTTTATCACCTGGATCTCAATCTTCCGGTATGACCCGTCACGGGCTTTATTACTGGGCGAATAGGCGACCAGGTACTGTTCGCGCAGATCGCGCTGGATCTGGTCAAAAGCATCGCGCAGATCTCTTTCGTGGCGTGGGAAATAGGCCCGGCCACCGGTCCGGTCGGCAATCTTTCGCAGCGCACCCTCGTTGACATTGAAGGAGTAGCGGTCGCCGATGCCGATGGCGTAGATAAGCGCGTCGGCCTTTTGCGCACGCTCAATTGCCTCATCGATCTTCAAGCGGCTGCTGGTATCGTCGCCATCGGTCAGCAGGATGATGGCTCGACGGGTATGCTCCGCTGAGGCGCCTATCAACTCTTCAGACGTGGCCCAAACGGCGTCCCAAATCGCCGTCGAGCCGGCAAGACTCTGATTGGTGCCGGAAATCGGCGGGGTTCCATTAACGACCACGCCGCCGCCGATATAGCCCGAAGGCGGAATAAACTCGACGCGATCGATCGCTCTTCTCAGCCGTTCGAGATTTCCGGTGAAGCCCTGCTCGAGGGTCGTCTCTCCAGTGAACGAAACAATCGCGGCCTCGTCTTTGTTCCTCAGCAAATTTTCGAGAAACGCGCGCCCGGCCACTTTCAAATCAGGCAGCGTGCGTTCTTCGGAGGCGCTCGTATCAATCAGGATCGCGAGCGAGAGTGGAAGATCGATGTTCGTTTGAAACGTGAAGATCTCCTGGGGCTGTCCGTCTTCGAACACGCGAATGTCTTCGGCTTTCAAGTCGCTGATGAAGCGCTTGTTTTTGTCCGCGGCAGTGAAGAAGATGTTGGTGAGATTGGTTTCGACCTTGATTACTTCGTCAGAGTCCTGCGGCAACTCTTCGCGCGTTCGCGGCGTGGGTGACGGCGATGGTTTCGCTTGCTGCGTGCTGCTGTCTTCGTTGTTCGCAGACAGACTGCTGCTCGCTACTCCTCCACACACCAAGAGAAAAATCACCAGGGACAATAGTAATGGTCGGTATTGCATCTCTTTTTTACTTCTTTACTGCAGTACGCTGTCAGCGACCGCTTTGTAACCTCGCTTTGTTCTCACCTTGAGATTGTCGTGCCGGTCAGCGAGTTTCACGTCGATCTTTCTGAACGTGCCATCATAACTCTTGTTCGTCGGGTTGTAAGTAACAAGATACTGCGCGCGTAGCTCTTTCGAGATTCTCGTAAACGAACGCTCGAGCGACAGCATGTCGCCCGTGAAAAACGCGGTGCCGCCAGTTTCTTCGGAGAGCGTTTGTATATCCTTGTCTCCCTTGTCGGCTACCTGTCCTGCCTCGACGCCGGGCACGGTGGCGATAAAACCTGCTTTTGTAGAGATGGCAAAAACGGTCGTTTCAGTTCGTTGGGCGATATCGATCGCGTCGCGCAAGTTTGCGCGACTGTAGGTGTCCTCGCCATCAGTAACTATCAGCAGCACGCGCCGGCCCGGAACTGAACGCATCTTCTCGTCGCAGAATTGCCAGACCGCGTCGAAGAGCGCCGTCTGTTTACCCATTTTCTTGACGCTGAAGACGGCTTTGTCGAGTAGATCGAGCCGGTCAGTGAAATCCTGGAGCAGGTTGATCTCGTCGTCGAACGTGCCGAATAGCACACGGTCCTTGCGCAGCTTCACCACTGTGTGGATGAAATTCATCGCCGACTCCTGCTGGAACTTCAGTTTGCCGGCTGTTGATGGTGACGTATCCATCAACACCGCGATGTATAGCGGTGTGGTTTGCGCGAGGTCGTCAGAAAACGTCTCGATCGTCTGCGGGACTTTGTCTTCCAACACAACGAAGTCTTCTTTAGTCAGCCCGGGTACAAAATTACCTTTCTTATCGATCACGGTGATGGGCAGTCGCACACGACGAACCGGGATCTTGACCGTGCCCTGGGGGTCGTCAGAGGGCGTCGGAGCAGGAGAGGGTTTCGGCTTCTGGGCCTGCACAAATACGGCCGCAAAACAGATCGCGAGCGCTGCCAATAAATATTTGAAACAAAACTGTGTTAGACGTGCTGACATGCTGATTTGGATTGTGTTCGGGAGCTGACCGCAGTCCACTGGATACGGCGGTTCGATGCGTCCGTCCCTGAACTTGTTGCCCTTTCTGAAAACGTTACGTCTCCATAAATCATATAGGATGTTATGTCCTATAAGACTTACAGGAAGGCAGAATGTTACAATGCGTTAGAACTGTTCTCGGCCCAACTTAGTCGCGCAAATACCTTCATGCCCGACAGCCCAAACAAATCAAACTCAGTCGATACGAATCCACTGCCTGAGTACATTGCCCATTATCGCATCTTACGGCGGCTGGGCAAGGGCGGTATGGGCGAAGTGCTGCTTGGCGAGGACACCAAACAGCACGGTCGCAAAGTCGCCCTCAAGGTGTTGCCGCCGGAAGTGACCAAGTCAGAGAGTCGCCTCCGCCGCTTCAAACAGGAAGCGCGCGCGGTCCTGGCGCTCAATCATCCGAACATCCTGACCATCTACGAGATCGGTCAAACGGCCGGCACTTACTACATCGCCACTGAATACATCGAGGGTGAAACGCTGCGCCACTGCCTCTGGCGTGGTCCAATGAAGCTCGACGAAACACTCGGCGTGGGCATCCAGATAGCGATGGCTCTCGAAGCGGCGCACACCGCAGGCATCATTCACCGCGATATAAAACCCGAGAACGTTATGTTGCGGCAGGACAAGTTTGTCCGCGACCGTTTTGTAAAAGTGCTCGACTTCGGTCTCGCTAAACTCACCGATCGCGACGCGCCCGTGAATGATCCCGAAGCAGTGACGATTCCGATTACGGAAACCAGTCCCGGTGCCATCATGGGAACCACCGGCTACATGTCGCCGGAGCAGGCGCTCGGCGAAAACATCGACGAGCGCACCGACATTTTTAGTCTTGGAGTGGTGCTTTACGAGATGGTGGCCGGACAGCCGCCGTTCAAAGGAAAGACTGACAGCCACACGCGCGTATCGATCATCGATCACGATCCGGTGCCGCTGGTCCAACATGTTGCCAATGTTCCGCGGCAGTTCGAGCGCATCGTTTCAAAAGCGCTGGCGAAGGATCGGCTCAAGCGTTATCAAACCATCACCGATCTAAAGATCGATCTCGAACAGCTCCGGGACGAGCTTCACGTTTCGGATACGCAGGAGTCAACGAGAGAACCAGTGCGGGTCACGCAAGCGGATCTGCTCGCTTCACCGCCGACGACTGTCAGATCGCAGGTCACCACGGTTGCCGAAAGCACGACAGCCTCGAGTGGCATTAATGAAAAGCCTGCCGATAGACGCAAGAGATGGCTTGCGTATGCGGCCGGCGTGTTGGCGTTGTTAGTGATCGCGGCCGGGGCGAAAATGTTTTTGTCGTCGTCGCCCGCGATAAATTCAGTCGCGATTCTTCCTTTTGTAAACGACAGCAAAGATCCGGATGCGGAGTATCTGTCTGACGGCATCACCGAGAGCATTATCAACAGCCTCTCGCAATTGCCTAATCTGAAAGTCATGTCGCGCAACGCGGCGTTTCGTTTCAAAGGATCGAATCTCGATGCTGTCGAAGCAGGCCAGAATCTGAATGTCGGCGCGGTCCTGATCGGACGGCTCGTTAAGCGCGACGATCGTTTTGTGATCAAAACTGAACTAATAAAAGTCGCGGACGGATCGCAGCTTTGGGGAGCCGAGTACAACAGCAGCCTGGCTGACATCTTTTCGGTCCAGGATGAGGTGTCGAAAAAGATCTCGCAGAGTTTACGGCTGCGGCTGTCGGGCGAAGATGAAGAGAAGCTCGCCAGGCGTTATACGAAAGACGCCGAGGCTTACGAGCTGTATCTAAAGGGAAGATACTACTGGAACCGGCGCAACGAGGATGGTTTTCGCAAGGGCATTGATTACTTCAAGCGTGCCGAGGAAAAGGACCCGACGTTCGCGCTCGCTTTTTCCGGTTTGGCGGATTCACACGCGTTGCTTTGCGATATTGGCGTCGTGCGACCGGCCGACGAAATGCCTAAAGCAAAGGCGGCGGCGGAGAAGGCTGTCGAAGCCGATCCGACACTCGCGGAAGCTTACACGTCGCGCGCATTTGTGCGGCTGGCCTACGACTGGGATTGGCTGAAAGCACAGAACGATTTTCAGCAGGCGCTCAAACTGAACCCGAAGTATCCGACGGCGCATCAGTGGTACGCCTCGTACCTGATGCAGATGGGCAAGTTCAGTTTGGCGAAGGCGGAGATTGAAGAGGCTCACAAACTCGATCCGCTCTCGCCCATCATCAGCGCGAACAATGGTCTCTACTCGTACTACGAACACAACTACGACGATGCGATCGCGAAATACAAAGTGACGCTGCAAAGCGATCCGGACTTCTGGGTGGCGCGTCATTACCTGGCGCTCGCATATGTGCAAAAAGGAATGCACCAGGATGCGATCGCCGAGTTACGCAGACTGATCAAGGCGCCGGAGAGTGGTCCGATACCGGACAAGGTTGTTGAAGCTGAATCTGAAGCATCGGCGTCGCTCGGGTTTGCGTACGGTATGGCGGGCAAACAG
>JAICQI010000325.1 GCA_025937955.1 Pyrinomonadaceae bacterium | reverse complement strand
GTGCCACTTGCCGGTGTGAAGAAAAACCCGGCGCATCTGAAACTGCTCGAGCAGTGGATGCGCAGTTACAAGCCTGAAGAACTGTTCGACGCCGGCGGAGGTTTCATTCCCGAACTGCGCGAGCTGACGCCAACGGGCACTCGCCGCATGGGCTCCAATCCACATGCCAACGGCGGACAACTGAAAAAGACCCTTCGTTTGCCTGACTTCAGAACGTATGGCTGCACGTTTGAAAAGCCCGGACAGCTCGAAGCAGGGAACACCAAGCCGCTCGGTGAGTTTTTGCGCGACGTGATGAAACTGAACATGAATACGTTCAGGGTCTTTTCTCCGGATGAAAACACGTCGAATAAACTCGATGCAATCTACGAGGTCAGCAAAAAGTTTTGGATCGCGGAATACTTTCCTGAAGACAACGATGGTGGTGAGTTGTCACCTGACGGCCGTGTCATCGAAATGCTCAGCGAACACACGCTGGAAGGTATGCTCGAAGGGTATCTGCTCACCGGTCGGCACGGGTTTTTGTCGACGTATGAGGCATTCGCACACGTCATTGATTCGATGTTCAACCAGCACGCCAAGTGGCTGTCGATCTGTAATGAGCTCTCGTGGCGCCGGAAGATCGCTTCACTGAACCTGCTGATCACCTCAACTGTCTGGCGCCAGGACCACAACGGTTTTACTCATCAAGATCCGGGTTTCCTCGATGTGGTCGTCAACAAACGCGCCGAAGTCACGCGCATCTACCTGCCACCGGACGTCAACAGTTTACTGTCGGTCGCCGATCACTGCCTGCGTAGCGAAAACTATATCAACGTGATTGTCAGCGATAAGCAGATGCACTTGCAGTATCTGGATATGGACAAGGCAATCACGCACTGCACAAAGGGCATCAGCATCTGGGAACAGGCCAGCAACGATGCCGGACAGGAGCCTGATGTGGTGATCGCGTGCGCCGGCGATATTCCCACGCAGGAAGCACTGGCGGCGACGGCGTTGCTGCGTGCGGAGTTTCCGGAGCTGAAGATTCGCTTCATCAATGTGATCGATCTGTTCAAGATACAAACGGATCGCGATCATCCGCATGGATTGAGCGATCGCGATTTCGACAGCTTGTTTACCGTTGACAAGCCGATCGTTTTCAACTTCCACGGTTATCCGTGGTTGATTCACAGGCTGGCCTATAACCGTACCAATCACAGGAACCTTCACGTTCGCGGTTACAAGGAGCGCGGCAACATCAACACGCCGATGGAGTTGGCGATCGACAACGAAATCGATCGTTATACGCTGGCTATCGACGTCATCGATCGTGTGCCGAAGCTTCAGTCAACGGGTGCACATGCCAAGGAGAGATTCAGGAACATGCAGATTTCTTGTCGGCAGTATGCGCACGAGTTTGGCATCGACAAGCCGGACGTAGTCGAGTGGCGCTGGCCGTTTTGATTTTCAGGAGGCCTTATGAGAATTCGTTTTCTTGGAGCCGCCGGCGACGTAACTGGGTCCGCGTAT
Organism: Pyrinomonadaceae bacterium; assembly: GCA_025937955.1. GTDB lineage: Bacteria > Acidobacteriota > Blastocatellia > Pyrinomonadales > Pyrinomonadaceae > PSRF01. Next base: position 5,184 of record JAICQI010000325.1, on the reverse strand, counting down.
CATGTCATCACTAAAGACGCCAGCATTTTGGTTGACTGCGGTTTTTTCCAGGGTCGGAAAGCGGAAAGTGCGAAGAACCGGCGCACAGCGCAAATCGAGGACGGAAAGTTGGATGCCGTCGTCCTAACGCACGGGCACCTCGATCATATTGGGCGTTTACCACTGCTTACTCGCAACGGCTACAAAGGACCAATATTCGGCACCCGGCCAACGATCAATCTGGCCACACTCGTTCTTAAAGACTCACTCAATATCCAAAAGCAGGATCTGAAACGCGAAAACCAAAAACGAGCACGCGCCAAATTGCCACCACTCGAACCGCTCTTCGAGGAAGCAGACGTCCGTAAGCTCAAACCACTGACGGCCCAGGTTAAATACAACCAGCGTTTTCCGGTTGCTCCGGGTATTGAGGCACGTTTGGTTGATGCAGGTCATGTAATCGGATCAAGCAGTGTGGAGCTGACTGTATCGGAGAACGGTCACAAGAAGGTCGTTGTGTTCTCCGGTGATCTGGGACCACGCGGCGCGCCCCTGCTCAACGATCCGGTGCCGTTCACTGAGGCTGATGCAGTGATCATGGAATCCACGTACGGTGACCGCACGCATCGCTCGCTGCACGACACCGCGATCGAAGGTAGAGAGATAATCGCGAGGGCGATTCAGAATAAAGCAAAGATCCTTGTGCCGGTCTTTGCGATTGGGCGAACGCAGCTACTTCTTTATTTACTTGCCGGGGCGTTTAAGAAAAAGACGCTGCCACCGTTTCCGATTTATATCGATAGCCCGATGGCAATTGAGGCGACGAGGATTTACAGATCAAACAATGAGCTGTTTGATTCAGAAGCATTGGCGATGGTCCAGTCAGGTGATCTGGGTCGTGGACTGGCAAGCGCACGGCCGTGTGTGAAGCCGGGGGAGTCGAGGGCGCTGAACGGTGTGAAAGGGCCTTGTCTGATCATGGCCGGCAGTGGGATGTGTACTGGCGGTCGAATCATGCATCACCTGCGCCATAACCTGCCGATACCGGAGACGGCGGTGTTGATTGTCGGGTTTCAATCGCCCGGAACGCCAGGGCGCAAATTGGTGGATGGTGCGAAGACGTTGATGATGTTTGGGGAAGAGGTGCCGGTGCGTGCGTCGGTCCACACGATGGGTGGGTTTAGCGCGCATGCCGATCAGAATGGTTTGCTCGACTGGTTCGGCGTGATGGCACCTTCACGACCACGCACGATCGTCACCCATGGCGAAGACCGCGCGCGGAAAGCCTTCAGTGAACAGCTCAAGAAACGCTTTAGTGTCACCGCCGAGTGCCCCGCCCTCGACGATGAAATCGAGATCTGACCGAAGTTTTTTGTAGGGGTGGCCCTCCGTGGCCACCCCACCTGTTGCTTTACCTGGGGTGGCCACGGAGGGCCACCCCTACAATGAATTCTGGAAAGAACATATGAGTACAACTGATACGATAACGAGAACGAACGCGGTGAGCCTGGCCGACGAGAATGCGGTGAAGGAAGTATTGGTCCAGTCAGTGCTTGGGCTTTGGGATGTTGTCAATAATCTGACACGACTGAAGCCCTCGCGCCGCGATCGATATCGCGTCACCATCTTCGGTTCCGCCAGGGCAAAACCCGGAACGGTCGCGTATGAAGAAACAAAACGCGCCTCACAGGCATTGGCCGAAATGGGCTGCGACATCATTACCGGTGGCGGACCAGGATTAATGCAAGCTGCCAACGCAGGTGTCGATCTCGCCGGTGAAGCCCAATCGATGGGCATCCGAGTGGATCTTCCATTCGAGCAGGAAGTAAACCCATTCGTCGAGCTCGCGTTCGAGCATCGCACCTTCTTTACTCGCCTTCACCATTTCGTACTTGCTTCGGATGCATTCATCGTCGCGCCCGGTGGCATCGGTACCGTGCTGGAGACGATGATGATCTGGCAGTTACTTCAGGTGCATCATCTCGAAAGCACACCACTGCTCCTGGTCGGACAGATGTGGCCGGGTCTTGTTGACTGGGTGCGCGAATCGATGCTTTCCTTCGAGACGCCGCTCATTAGTCCTGAGGATGTTGATATTCCGATTTGCGTGGCCAACGCGGACGAGGCAGTCGCGTTCATCAAACGCCACAAAGAGGCGCAGGTAATCAGTTAGATTGTGTTGTAAATCGTGGGCGCTCGATGCCGAGCTTGCGCATCTTGGAGCGTAGCGTACTGGGATGAAGGTTTAGCAGTTCAGCAGCGCCACCCGGACCTTCCACTTTCCAGTGAACGCTCTTTAGCGTGCGCAGTATCACGTTGTACTCGGTTTGCTCGAGTGTCTCGCCGGTTGAGACCGAGTTGGTAAATGCATTGTGGGCTGCGATCTGGTCGTGGAGTTGCAGCTCCAAAGCCTGTGAATCAAGATCGTCGATCAGACGAAGTTTTGATCCCTGCGTAATGATCACGGCGCGTTCGATCACGTTCCTCAGCTCGCGCACGTTGCCGGGCCAGGGGTAGTTGCGCAATTTCGCCATCGTGTCCTGGGGGATGGCGTCGATTGTTTTGCCGAGCTTCTTGGACAACTGCTTTACCAGGTGAGTCACGAGTATCGGAATATCTTCTTTCCGCTCGCGCAGAGGCGGCAGCGTAATCGGAAAGATGCTCAGCCGGTAGTACAGATCCGATCGAAAGGCTCCTTTTCGCACGGCTTCTTCGAGGTTGCGATTAGTGGCGGCAACTACGCGCACGTCCACCTTTAAAGTGTGACTTCCTCCTACTCGTTCAAACTCACCTTCTTCCAGCACGCGCAACAGCTTGGCCTGTAGATCGAGAGGGAGCTCCCCGACTTCATCAAGAAAGAGCGTTCCTCCATTCGCGATCTCAAACCGTCCGGTGCGTCGCGCATCGGCGCCCGTGAAAGCGCCCTTCTCATGACCAAACAACTCGCTCTCGATGAGAGTACCCGGCAGTGCGGCACAATTTACTTTGACTAACGCATGATTAGAGCGCCGGCTCAGCTTGTGGATCGCATGGGCCAGGAGCTCTTTGCCGGTGCCGGTCTCGCCAAAAATGGAGACAGTGGTGTCGAGTGGAGCGACTTGTTCAGCCTGGCGCAGGACGCGTCGCAACGCTTCGCTATGCCCGATCATCTCGCCGAAGTTGCTGGCTCCTCGGATTTCTTCCTGCAAATAAATATTTTCGTCGTGAAGTTGATCCTTGAGTTGCTTGACCTCGTCGAGTGCTTTTTTTAACGACCGCTCTGCTTGTTTGCGCTCGGTGATATCGCGCACGATCGTCAGGATCTTGTCACCATCGCATTTCACGATCGATGCCTCATAAGCCCGTTCACCTTGCGGAACGGGAAGGGTATATTCCAGACGCACCGGCTGCTCCGATGAGCGCACCTCAACGATACTCCAGGAGAACCTGGCGGCCAGGTCCGGCGGTAATACGTCCGTATACTTCTTTCCAATAAATTCACTCGCCGGCTTCAATAGGGCCGCCGCATTACTTGCGTGGTAGTCCAAATATATGCCATCGCGATCGAGAAGGAACATCAAGTCAGGTATGGCATTGAGGATGGCGCGGTTGCGTTCTTCGCTCGCATGCAGCGCGGCTTCCCGGCGCTGCAAATCGGCGCGTGCATGTGCCTGCTCCAATTCCCACGGCAATTGATAAAGATAACTGGGCCGCTTTACGAGATAGCTCGAGGCGCCGCCGATTTTAACGCCTTGTCTAGCCAATTGTTCTCTGTCTTCATTACAAACCAGAACAACCGGTGTGTCTTGATGATCTGAGTTTAGACTCAAATGTCTCAACACGTGCAGTGCGTTGGGGTCAGAAAATTGAAAGTCCATGAGCACCACGTCGTAATGCGCGGCTTTTTCTCGCAAGTTAGAAATCAACTCTGAGGGCGTACTAACGATGTCGAGGTGAATATGATCCGCGTGTACAGCCAAATGGCGGCGTGTAGCTTCGATGTCAACGAAGTTGGCTTCGAGATAAAGAACTTTCAGTGGATTTGCCCGGCGAGCGGCTTCGGCGTTGTAGTGATTGAAAGCACTCTCGAGTATCACTGCAAGGTTGTCGAGATACCCTTTGCGTTTGACTACATAATCATCGGCCCGGGCTTTAAGCGCGGCCACAGCGGTCTCTTCATCTCCGACGCCCGTAACAATGACGACTGCGACAGGCAAAGAGCTTTGGCGTATGTAGTTGAGCAGCGACAGACCATTGCCGTCGCGTAAGTTCATGTCGGTGAGCACGAGATCGATCGGTTCCGGATCATCATGGCGTGCCAGGCGCTCATGCGCTTCTGCAATGCTGGAGATAGTCTCAACAGCGAGAGGGGGAGCCGTTCTGGCTAGCGTTCGGACTGTGAGGTCAGCGTCCCGAGGATCGTCCTCTACATAAAGAACTCTCATACAAGTATTTGAAGCTTTGTAGGGGTGGTCCACCGTGGCCACCCCAGCGTACGAAGTCTGGGACTGGGGTGGCCACGGTGGGCCACCCCTACAAAAAGCCCGAGATTCATTTCGGAATCTCCAGGTAGAAAGTCGCACCATGACCCGGTTCGCTTTTCGCCCACGCTCTCCCGCCCATGCGTTCCATTGCTTTGCGCACGATCGCTAACCCAATACCCGTGCCGGGATAATCTTCCGTCACGTTTAGTCGTTGAAAGATATTGAAGATCCGGTCCCGGTCCTTCATGTCAAACCCGATGCCGTTGTCCCGTACCCACACCAAGCAGCTCTTGGCGCCTTCCTTCGATCCGACTTCTATCCGCGGCTCGGCAACCTTGCGGGTGAACTTAATGGCATTGTCGAGATAGTTCCGGAGCGACTGAGCAAGACCGCTGGAATCTGCCAGAGCAGTGGCCCCATTGATGTCGATCACGAAATCAATCGGATGCTGTGCTGTTTCACGTCTCTTTTCTGCCACTAATGAATTAATGAGCGGCGCTAACTCAATTCGGTCAGTCGTCAGTTCGCGCCGCTCGAGTCTTGAATAGGCCAGCAGGTCGTCAATCAACCGGGTCATTTCATCAGTTGAATCTTGAATGGTCTGTAGAAAGCTGCGACCTTCATCGTCCAGTCTAGCGGTGTATTCCTCCAACAAGAGCCGGCTATAGCCATCAATGCCGCGGAGCGGCGCCTTGAGGTCGTGAGCAACAGAATAAGCGAAGCTCTCCAACTCTCGGCTCTT
>JAICQI010000924.1 GCA_025937955.1 Pyrinomonadaceae bacterium | reverse complement strand
GAACAGTACCAAGCCCCACTCTCGTGACCGCATAAAGCAAAGGCGTGCGGGTATCGCGCAATGCGTAGTAGGTCGATGAGTAAAGCCGGCCCATCGTCGATGCCAGCAAGCCAACCGACGCTCCGGCAAGTATGGTCCAAACGTAAACCGTATCGTCGCGCGTAAATTTGCCGGTTTGATAAAGCACGGCGGTAATAACATCGCCGAGGGCGAGGAACGCTACCGCTGAAGGAACAATGAAGAAGCTTATCCGTTTCAGTCCTTCATCGAGACGGTGGCGCAACGCTTCGGCGACCACTTCAGCGTTGCCCAGCGTCTTCGACATCGCCGGCAGCTCAGCGGCTGACACCGACATTCCGAAGAGACTCACCGGCAACGTGTAGAGACTCTGTGCATACGTGAGCGCCACCACTGCGCCGTGCCCCAGAAAGCTCGCGAGAAATGCATCGACGAAAGCGCTGATCTGGACCACGCCGCGACTCATAAACACCGGAAAGAAACTGTTGAGCACTTGCCGGATATGCGGGCTTGCGAGCGTGAGCACCGGACGAAATTGATGAATCAAACGCAACACCGTAGGCAGTTGCACGCCAAATTGCAGCGCGCTTCCGATGACCGATCCCCACGCTGTCGCCACCGCCAGGCTCGACAGGTCCAAACGATTTCCAAAGAAGAGGAGCGCGCCGATGATCGCGGCATTCCACGCGACCGGCGCTGTGTAGGAAATGAAAAACTTGTGATGACTATTGAGGACGCCGAGACACCAGGCGGAAAGCACGAGCAGTGCCGCGCCGGGGAAAAAGATCCGCACCAACCTGATGGTCAACTCTCGTCGTTCTTCTTCAAAACCCGCCGCGATTAGCGTGACTATGTAAGGAGTGGCGAGTACGCCGATCAGGACGATGACGGCTGTCACCAGCGCGAGGATCGAGAAGATCGCGTTGGCAACGCGGGCTGCTTCTTTTTCGTCTTCCTGCGCGAGTAGTTTTGCATAGACCGGAATGAACGACGCGGAGAGCGCTCCTTCGCCAAAGACGTTTTGCAGGAAGTTGGGAATTCTGAATGCGGCGCTGAACGCGTCGCCTTCACCCGAGCTGCCGAAGTAGTGTGCGAAGATTCGCTGGCGTATGAGGCCGACCACGCGGCTGATGAGGATGCCGGCGCCGACAAAGAAGGCCGATCTGCCGGTGCTTACTTCAGTGCGGGCTGGTTTTTGAACAGTGCCGCTTTCCGCAGAGTCAGCGTCGCCGACTTGTTCCAGCCTTTCACCGGCGACCACTCCCGGAGCTTCGTCCTTCATCTTATCTCAGAGAGCGTATTCCTTGATTTTGTTGAGCAGAGTCTTGTAACTGACACCGAGATCTTCAGCGGTCTTGCTCTTGTTGCCGAGATTTGCTTCCAGCGCGTCGCGGATCTTTTTGCGCTCCACGCGACGAAGAGCACGATGGGCCACTTCCGAAAGCGTGCCTGAAAGATCGAGCTGTTCGACAGTTTCGGCGCCTTGCGCGTTTGATGGTCCAAGCCCCAGGTCCGAAGGCTGAAGTAACAGCGAATCGGAGATGATGCAGGCACGCTCGATTGCGTTCTCGAGCTCGCGAACGTTGCCGGGCCAGTGATGCTGTTTCAGTGCCGCAATAGATTCGGAACTTAGCTGCGCTTCACGCCCGCGCAACTCGCGCCCAATCTCTGAGGCGAAATGCTGTGACAGCAGCACGATGTCGTCGCCGCGGTCGCGCAACGGTGGCACCACAATCGGAAACACCGCCAGACGGAAAAACAGATCGCCACGAAACTGACCGTTCTCGACCGCTGCTTTCAAGTCTTTATTTGTCGCAGCGACGACACGCACATCGACCGCAACCGGAGCACGTCCGCCGATACGATCCACCACTTTCTCCTCGATTGCACGCAAGAGTTTTCCCTGGACAGCCAGAGGCAACTCTCCAATCTCGTCAAGAAATACGGTGCCGCCGGAAGCAAGTTCAAACTTACCCTGACGTCGATCGCTCGCGCCCGTAAAGGCACCGCGTTCGTGCCCAAACAGTTCGTTCTCGATCAGCGTTTCAGGAATGGCGGCACAGTTGATCGCGACGAAAGGATGATCGCGGCGAGCGGAAAGATGATGGACCGCGCGCGCGAAGAGCTCTTTGCCGGTGCCCGATTCGCCGAGCAGTAAGACTGTGGCCT
>JAICQI010000742.1 GCA_025937955.1 Pyrinomonadaceae bacterium | reverse complement strand
TTAAGGAGATCCATGTCACCCGTTGCGACGCTCGAAGTCTTTCATGAACGACACCAGCGCCTCACAACCCGCGCGCGGGAACGCGTTGTAGATCGACGCTCGAATGCCGCCAACTGAGCGATGCCCTTTCAATCCATCCAGGCCTTGCGCCGTCGCTTCGGCGACAAACTTCTTTTCGAGCTCTTCAGCCGGCAAACGAAACGTGACGTTCATCGTCGAACGACAATCGACGTCGGCATGGCCACGATAAAAGTCAGTCGCGTCGATCGCGTCATAGATCAACTGCGCCTTCTGTTCATTCTCACGTTCCATTCCCGCCAGGCCACCTTTTTCCTGCAACCACTTGCAAACCAGACTGAGAATGTAAATGCCCCACGTATTCGGCGTGTTGTAGAGCGACTTGTTTTCGACGTGAATACGATAGTCGAGCATCGTCGGCAGGTTTTCGGGAATGTGCTGCAAAAGATCTTCGCGCAGGATCACAAGAGTCACGCCGCTCGGTCCCATGTTCTTCTGAGCGCCGGCGTAGATGATGGCGTATTTGTTAACGTCGATGGCGCGCGAAAGAATGTCTGACGACGCATCCGACACGAGTGGAACATTGCCGACGTTTGGCTCACGTTTCCATTGCACGCCCTCGATCGTCTCGTTGCTGGTCATGTGAACGTACGCAGCATGCGGATTCAAACTCATCTCCTCGCGCGACGGCACGCGCGTAAAACCACCGTCAGCCATTGTCGCGGCAACGTTTACACCGCCGACTTTCTTCGCTTCCTTGAGCGCTTTCTTGCCCCAGCTTCCGGTGAGCACGTAATCAGCGCTGCCTTCGCTCGGTAAAAAGTTCATCGGCACCATGGAAAACTGCAAGCTCGCGCCGCCCTGAAGAAAAAGGATGTGATAATTGCTCGGAATTCCCATCAGCTCGCGCAGGCCCGACTCCGCTCGGGCAATGATTTCGTCAAACGTCTTCGAACGATGACTGATCTCCATCACCGACATACCCACGCCCGGCAGGCTGAGCATGTCGCGCTGGGCTTCTTCCAAAACCGGCACCGGCAAAACGGCCGGGCCCGCACTGAAGTTGAAAATTCGTTCCGTCATTGCTGTCTCCTATTCTTCAAAACGCGAACGCAAAGCTTTACCCGCTACCTTGGTAACGAACGAACGCGGAAAGAACCGCTCCGCTTCAACCGTAAGAAGGTTGGTCCATCCCGAGATGACGGTGGATTTTTCCCGCCGCAACGCTCGCAACGCCGTTTCGACCACTTCTTCCGGTGTTTGGATCGTGCGCATCGGTGGACGATCTATTCCGGCAGCTTCGAAGAAGTTAGTTTCTGTCACGCCCGGACACAACGCCATAACGTGTACGCCGTGCGCACGATTTTCTTCCCAGAGTGCTTCCGAGAACGAGAGCACGAACGCTTTCGTAGCTGCATACGTTGCCATGTAAGGCACCGCCTGGAATCCCGCGGTCGAAGCGACGTTGATGATCGTGCCGCGATTGCGATCTCGCATGGGCCCCAGGAAACGTTGTGTCAGGTCAACGAGTGCACTGATGTTGAGCTGGATCATCTCGAGCTCGTGATTGAGATCGAGTTTGACGAAATCGCCCATCGAGCCAAAGCCCGCGTTGTTGATGAGCATGTCGATCTCGAGCTCGCGTTTTTTTGTCTCTTCGAAGAGCTGCGCGCCGGCGTTCGGGTGTCGTAGATCGAGCGCGAGGTATTGCGCGCGAATGCTGGTCAAACGTCCGAGCTCGTTGCAAAGTGCGATGAGCTTGTCTTCGGAGCGAGCGACGAGGAAAACGTTTCTCCCACGGGCGGCGAGTTTTCTGGCAAAGGCCGCTCCGATGCCCGACGATGCTCCAGTGATGAGGGTCGTGTTCATTCTGTTGGTTCTTGGTCTTGGGTCTTAGGTCTTTGGCCTTCGATTCAATTCCGAAAACAAAACCAAAGACCCAAGACCAAAGACCCAAGACCCGTGGCCTAAATGGTCAAGTCCAGCAGATCGAGCTCGATGATATCTGCATTGTTTGCTTGAAGTTTGTTGAGGGTTTCTTTTGTTGGTGCATTGTCCAGGTTGATGCGGGCGACGGCAGCAGCCGCACCTTCAAAGACGATGTTTTCCATTTCCTGAACGTTAATCTGTTCCGCTTTGATCGCATCGAGGACGCCCGCGAGCACACCCGGTCGATCGAGATGACGGACCACCAGTCGATGCGTGGCTGGAGTTTGTCGCGCCAGGTTCACCACGTTTGGCACTTTGCCTGTTTCCTTGAACTCCTTCACGATGCGAACCGTCTCGGCCGCAATCGCCTCCTGCGCCTGGTCCGTTGAGGCGCCGATATGATGCGTGCCGTAAAGACCTTCTTCCTTAACGATGTCGTCCTGAAACTCACCGGCGCTGCTGGTCGGCTCAAGTGCATACACGTCCAGCCCTGCGCGAATACCACGCGTTTTCATCGCAGTGCCGAGTGCCTGCTGATCGACGACTTCGCCACGCGCGGTGTTGATGAAGTAAGCACCTTCTCGCATGGCATTGAAAAAGTCCGTGCTCAGCAGATGCTTAGTTTCCGGATTCAATGCCAGGTGAACACTCACGACATCCGCGGCGTTCGCAACCGCTTTCGGCGACTCTTTTAACTCGACGCCGAGCAACGCTGCTCGTTCGGTAGTCAAACTTCTGCTCCACGCAACGACAGGCATGCCAAATGCACGCGCTCGCGGGATCATCTCCTGTCCAATCTTCCCGACGCCAATCAGACCAAGCGTACGTCCATACAATCCGCGCGCTTTCGAAAACTCCTTCTTGTTCCACTCACCGCGTCGCAATGTAACGACGTTGTCCGCAATGCGTCGATCGAGCGCGAGGATCAGCGCAAACGCGAGCTCCGCAACCGCGATGGAGTTTTTGCCGGGACAATTCGAAACGTAAATGCCGCGCTTCGAGGCGGCGGAAACGTCGATCGTGTTGTAGCCAGCGCCGGCGCGTACGACCAGCTTCACTGGTCCAGCATCGAGCATCGGCTCCGTTACCTTCGTCCCTCTCACGATCAGCACGTCGGGCGCTTCCTTTTTAATTGCATCAACCAGCGCCTCATCCTTGAGGTCCGGCTGGAACGAGATCTCGCAGCCGAGCGCTTGCAAGCCATCGCGGCCGGATTGTTCGAATTTGTCGGCGATTAAAACTCGCATGCATTGTACCTATACGTTCTGTTGGACCGGGTCAGTACCGGGAGCGATAGCGACCGGGGCAAAATTTAGATACAGCTAAACAAACAGACCCGGTCGCGAGAGCGAC
>JAICQI010000590.1 GCA_025937955.1 Pyrinomonadaceae bacterium | reverse complement strand
TGTTTTTAGAAAAACTTCCAAAGTCTCAGAGATGGCGGCTTTATCCGATTCACCCATACTTGGAGCAGTTACCCACGAAACCACATACACTGCCCAACCGTCGCGGCCCATATAGATGTGACTCTCTCCATCAGGCACGGGCGCGTCCGTCTGCTTGCCGTTTTCTGGTACGAGCACCGAAAAGTTTGCGCCTGCAGGTCGGAGCAGTCGCCAGCTACCGCGGGTTGGACTAACGGCAGGCACCGCCATGTCCGGACCAGCCACACTCGGAGGCGGAGGTGGAGGAGCAGCAGCGATCCTGGCAGCTATCAATGTCATATTGTTGAGCTCAGAGACAGGCCGCTTAGGAGCCGGCTTTGCCTCAGGCGTAGTCGAGTTCAAACTGGCAACCGGACTTCTCCGGAGCGCTTCATTCCTGACGAACTCCCATGGTGCAATTGGATTCTCTTCCTGCCATAAGCCACGACGCTCATTTCGCGCTGCTTGCTCAGATTGTTGGTAGACGTCGCGCTCCGTCCCGCTCAATCGATTCGTGTTCGCGTCAAACCACGCGGCGCCATCGCGAATCATCTGCGCGCCGATGTCTGCGTTGTTCAACAAAACACGGCCTGTCAAACTACTGTCCGCAGCGATGCCCGAGTACTCCACCAACACAGACTTACCAAGGACCAGATCCGCGAGGTGCTTCTTTGCCACGTCGCCGAAAGCCTGGTTCATCTCCGGCGCATCGACGCCGAGCAGTTTGACGCGAACAGGACGATTCAGATTGAAAATGGTGATCACATCTCCGCTGTTAACCTCAATCACTTTTCCAAACAATGAAGCGGCACGCACGTCGGTTGGAATAAGGCACGTGGCAATCGCCAGAAGCAAAATGTAACGCTTCATAATCAACCTCGTAAAAATGTATCCACAGATTACACAGATTTATCTATGGTCATCTGCGTAATCTGTGGATGGATTTTGCGGAGAGAACTTAAACCGCGAACTCTTTCGCAAGCTTCAACTCGGCTTTACGCAACTCGAATCGTCCGCGACCTATGTTGCCTTGCGAGTTCAGTGCCAGCACGACGAAATAGTCACGACTCAGGAGCCGCATCAACATCACCGCGCCTTCGAGTGAAACCACGAGCTCGCGCAAGCCGCCAAGTCCCGTGTCTGTTCCCGCACGCTGAGCACTGCGCACGAGTGAAGTAAACTCTGCTGCCGCGACGTCGAGATTTGCGTCAATGCCGGCTTCGCCCAGAACCTTCTCGACGGCGATACCATCTGTTCCCATTATGAGCGCACCGAGACTTCCCTCGGTGCGTCCAATAATGTCCTCAAGCATTTCCTTGAACATGTGGCCCTCCAATTAAGGACGTTGACCGCTAAGAGTTCCCGGCCGCGCCGTCGTCGCGCCAGTCGGACTGTTGGGCAGCGGAGCACTCAACAACTGCGGCTGAGTTGAAGGTGTGGTCGTCGGTTGCGACTGAGGCTGCTGTTGCAACTGAGTCGGAGTCGGCGTGTTGCTCGGCGGATTCCCGAGTGGAACCGGCTGCGGAATCGTGATCGAGCGCTGGCCGTTGCTGACTGTGCCCGCGGTTGGACGTCCCTGAAAGTCAGGACGATAGATGTGCGGGGTGATGAAGAAAAGGATCTCAGTGTTCTGCCGTGTCGTCAGTTTTCGCTTGAAGAGATTGCCGACGATCGGAATCGAAGCGAGTCCGGGCGTACGTTGCTGAGCTTCGCCTTCACTGTCGGCGAGCACTCCGCCCATCACAGTAGTGCCACCATCCGGAACCAGCACTTCGGACTGCATGCGCTGCGTGTCGATACCAGGAACGCCACCGACAGCGATACCAGTGTTGATAGTGTTGTTCTCAATCGTGACTCGCAGCACCACGGTGCCCGCGTCAGTTATCTGCGGCGTGATGGAAAGACGCAGCGGCACGGAGACGAAGGTGGTCGTAACCACTGCAGTACCACTAGCTGCCTGTGTTGTTTGCACTGGTATCTGAGTACCACTTTCAATCTGCGCTGGACGGTTGTTCAAAGCTGTAACACGAGGAGTAGCAACGGTCTTCGCCTGGCCTCGCGATTCGGCCAAGGAGATCAGCGCGCTGATTTGAGCACTGCCAAACAATCCTGTCGTCAGACCAATCACAGTGCTTGCGGCTGCCGCGGCGAGTGACGGCGCGGGTTGCGTTGTATTCGTCAGACCACCGAAAACACCAAACGGATTTGGCCCGGATGGCGTGCCCGTTGCGCCCGTGCCGCTACCGGAACCGCCACCGGAACCGCCACCGGATCCACCGGTGCCGCCTCCACTGACCGTCGGAAGAGTCGATACGTTAGCCAAACCACCGCGCGCAAAATTCGCCACACCAAGCGAGAGCTGCGCGCCGAGATCGCGACTGAAGTTGCGCTGCGCGATCACGATGCGCGTTTCGATTTCAACCTGCGGCTCGGGCTGATCCAGGATTGCAACCAACTGGCGAATGGCGTCGATGTTTTCCTTGACGTCGGTGATGATCAGCGTGTTGCTGCGCCCGTCGACTTCGATCGAACCACGTCGCGAGAGTCTGCGTGAAATGATCGGAAGCAGGCCTTGATCGCCGCCGCCACCAGTAGCATCGCCGCCGGCGCCACCACTGAAACTAAGATTGGTGGAACCACCGGAGAACGCGCCGGTTGAACCGGCAGCCTGGGCCAACGTGCCCGAAGCGCGCGCGTAATTAAGCCTGATAAACTCGGTAACGAGTGGTGAAGCATCCAGACGCGAGTCGTTGATCACCTTCTGGGTTTCTGCTTCCTTAGCCAGCACCTCGGTCGTCGCTACGCGCAGTATGTTGCCGTTGACTTCAATGCCCAGGCGGTTGGCTTTGAGCACTGCATCTAGTGCGATGTTCCACGGCACGTCCTGAACATTCACTGTTACCGGAACTGGTCCAACTGAAGCGTCGATGACGAAGTTCACGCCATACTGTTCGGTGATGTAATTCAGGATGTCGCGGATGTCGGCATTGACGACGTTCAGATTTATCGGCTCGCCGACAAATCCGGGTTGTCCATACTGGCGACCCTGTTCCGACTGCTTGTCGGTCGAGCGCGACATGCCCGCAGGTGTTGCCGGAGGAGTTTGCTGCGCCAAAACGCCTGCAGCCGAAAGGCATGCAAGCGACAGGATGAGCGTGATCCTGTTGATGGCTGATCTGATTCGAGACTGAGAATACATCGTTCCCTCCTTAGGGAAATTTCCAAACGTGCCGCCACGCACTACGCTCGATTGCCGGGGGCAACTAAAGCGCGCGCCGCACTAACACGGCAACGTTTTCGGTTTTGTCAAAAGGGCGCCGGTGTTTTCGAGAATGAGAAACACCAGCGCGGGTCAACGGTCTGGTTAGCAAACCAAACCAAAGTTGTTAAGGCTTGGCAGTCGCTACGGACTGGTTGTTGGCGGGCGCGGTCATCGAGTTAACCGGGGTTGGTTGTCTCAGGGGTTTGTACTCGACCTTTCGTTCGCGACGGCCGTCGGTAAAAACCGTCTCGTGACGAAACACCAGACGGCTATCTTCAATTGCCACCAGCTGGCCGTCAAAGAACGGTTCGCCAGGATAGATGACATATGAGAGTTTGATGGGCGTTGCTTCGACGATGGCGGCATAGCCTCTCGGCGAGCGCGAGATACCAATCACTTGAATCTCGCTGAGCAACAGCGCAGTGGTGGGCTTGGGCGCCGGCATACGCGCGTTCATCGCCGCGGTTTTCTGCGCCTTGTATTGGGCAATTCTTTCCTGAAGCGAAGGGACGGTCGCCTGTCCGGCAATCACTTTTACTTTAGGTAAAGGTGCTTCGTACTTTCTAAAAGGATCGCGACCACCGCCAACAGATCGCTTCGTGACTACCGGCTTCTGCGGCTGAGTTTCCTGGGCCACCACGCCGATCGCGAAGCCACTCGCAACCAGCAATGCTGCGCTCAACAGGAAACTTGTGAACCGGATTCTCGCTGTCTGTTTGACTTGCATCATCATCTTCGCTTTCTTCACCTTACTTTGCAGGTTGCGCGGCTGGGGCAGCCGGAGTCGCTCCGCCGGATGCAGCCTTGTCTTTTGGCGCCGGCACCTGCGAATTCAAGCGCTCGGACGAAACGTAATAAGCCGTCAAATCGAAACGGGCATCAACTGTCTTGTTGACGAGTTGTTTGTCCAACTGCTTCAACTCAAAGTTAGTGATGGAAACTATTCGCTGGTAGTGGGCCAACTGTTCGAAGAACGCTCGCAGTCCGGCGAAGCCACTGTGCACGCTCACTTCGATCTTCTTGCCGGTG
>JAICQI010000620.1 GCA_025937955.1 Pyrinomonadaceae bacterium | reverse complement strand
AGTGCCGCCCCTACAATTGAGACTCTGAAAGGGAATTTAATGAAGAGGCTTTGTTTCGCTTTCATTTTTATTTTTTCGGCGCTTGCAGCATCAGTCTCAGCGCAGACTGTTGCCTTCACCAATGTCAACGTGATCCCCATGGATCGCGAGCGGGTGCTGGCGAACCAGACGGTACTGGTCAAGAAAGGTCTGATTGTCGAGATCGGCAACACTAAGAAGGTGAAGCTACCGAAAGACGCAGTGCGTATCGACGGCACCGGAAAGTATCTGGTTCCCGGCATGTTCGATATGCACACGCACCTGCTGTCTGACAGCGATGAGTTCCCTGATTCGATTGGTCCGCACGAGCTGCGCGTGATGGTGGCGAATGGCGTCACGACAGTCCGGTTCATGATCGGAACACCCGAACTGCTGGCCCTGCGCAGCCGCTCCGCGAGTGGCGAGATAGAAGCCCCGACGATCTTCGTCGCGAGCCCGCATCTAACAGGCCGCGAACAGGGAAACAACTTCGTCGTTAACACCCCGGAAGAGGCGCGCGAGGCCGTTCGTAAATCGAAAGCGGCGGGTTACGACTTCATCAAAGTGACGACGTTCGTCAAACCGGAGGTTTACGAAGCAGCGGTGGACGAAGCCGCGAAGCAAAACATCCGCGTTGTCGGTCACGCGGATAGCCGGTTCGTCGGTGTCGAACGCGCCTGGAAAGCTAAACAACAGATCGAACACCTCGATGGCTACATGGAACTACTGCTTCGTGATGATGCGCCGATGAAAGGAAGTGTGTCTGACCTTTACATTTACAACCCTGAGAATTGGAAAAGCTTCGACTTCATGGACGAGAGCAAGATCCCCGAAATCGCGCGGAGAACTGTGGCCTCGAACCCTTACGTTGACCCCACGCAGCATTTTATGAAAAACACTTTCGGACGGCTGCGGACCGAGGACGAGATTAGAAAGCAGCCGGACTTCCGCTTCTACCCCGCAAAGGTGCAGCAGCAATGGCTGGACTTCTACAAGAAGAACCGCTTCATCAACACTGTGTCGCTTGAAGACCGAGTACAGTGGATCAAACTGCGTAACAAACTAATCAAGGCAATATATGACGCGGGCGGCCGGATTATGACCGGGTCGGACACGCCCGAGTTTCTGTGGTTATACGGTTTCGGGATGCATCACGAACTGAAGGCACTGAAAGACGCCGGCCTTTCCAACTACGCAGCACTCGAGGCGGCAACAAAGAACCCGTCGATGTTTCTCGGAACAATCGATAAGGTGGGCACGATCGAGAAAGGAAAGCGAGCCGACTTCATGCTGCTTAATGCTAATCCGCTCGACGATATCTCAGCCACCGAAAATCGCGCCGGCGTAATGCTGAAAGGAAAGTGGCACTCGCAACAAGAGTTGCACAACTGGCTCGACGAGTCGGCACAAGCAATATCGACATCATTTAAGGAACACACGAAGCCAGGAAACTGAACTAGAACTCTATTACCACACCAGCAGACGGCAGGATGGGCAGTACACGATCGAGTTGGCCAAATACGCGACCAGTGCTTGAATCGAATGCGTCAAAGCCAGCATAGCGCAGGTTATTGCGATTCAGGAGATTTAACACTTCGCCGGTTGCTGTTAGTTTCCAGCGCTTGAAGAAAAACGCTTTACTTACCCTCACGTCCCACCGTGCGTAATCAGGTAAGCGTACTTCATTGCGCCCGTCGGACAAGAAAAAAGTGGTACCGGCTTGCCTGAAGAACCCTGGAATTGGCGGCCCGCTGCCGAAACGAAAAACGCTGCTAAGATTCCATGTGTCAGTGAAGCGATAACTGCCATAAACGTTAAGAAGATGCTGCTGATCGGTATCGGCAACAAACGACAAACCGGTTTGCGAGTCAGTCAGTTTGGTTCGCAAAAAGGAGTATGAGATCCAACCGGCGAGCTTGTTTGCACTGCGTCGTTGCAAGGTCAGTTCAAATCCACGCGCGTGGCCGCCGAGAGTATTTCTGAAAGGAAACTCAGCAAAAGAAACCAAGCCTCCGTCCAACCGCGGTTCAGATAGACTGAAGAAGAGATTTGCGTCCTCGCGATCAAATACTTCAACACTCAAACGCAAGCGCTCGCTGATCAACGCCTCAACACCACCACTCACGTTCGTCGTTCGCTCAGCGCGTAAACTCCTCGTCCCAAGCCGGCCAAAAATTAGTTCAAAATCAGGGAACTGGTAATAGCGGCCCACCATCGCATGTACTCGCCAACGCTGATTGATCGACCAGGTTAGCGACGCTCGTGGCGAGCTCAACGTCTGTGATGTTATCTCGCTATGTTCCACCCGCAGTCCACCAGTGAATTGAAGACGCCACCGTTCATTGCTCCACGTATCCTGAGCGTAATAGGACTGCTCAATTCCGTTTTGGTCAAAGCTGCCGAAGTCGAAGGGAACATTCGCGAATGAGAAGCGCTGGCTGAGACTGTTGACATGTAGAGATCTAACGTAAAGACCTGCTTCGAGACGATTCGAACGAGGTAGTTGAAAACTCACATCTGAACGTATACCAAACTGAGATCGATCGCCGTCATTGAGGACCAGTTCATCGCGATTCACATTCTCGAAGTTTGTCTTCAGTGCAAAGAAGCGTGTTTGCCAGAAGACCCGAGGAGCCGGCGTAAAGCTCCAGTGCGCGTTCACGAGAAGATTGCGCGACTCGCCGCGGAATACTGAATTTACAAACAGGAGTTCTCGATCGCGATTGCGATCGTAGTCGAAGCTGCCGTAGATGGCTGAAAAGCCGAGCTGATTTCTCTCCGACAGGTCGTAGAGTAGTTTCCCCTGAACATCAGCAAAGCCGAGGACGGGCGGGTTATTAGCAAACTCATTCTGATCGTTGATACGGCGAACGAGATAACCGACATAACTCTTTCGCGCCGCTACCAGGTACGAACCTTTTCCGCTCGAGATAGGACCATCGATCATCCCGGAAATGCCGCTTAGGGCAGCCGCTATTCGACCTGCCGGCTTCACTCGATTGCCGTCGCGGGAGTCGATGTCCAACACGGCGGCAGTTCGATTCCCGAAGTTCGCAGGACTTCCGCCGCTCAGCAGGGACACTGAATTGACCGCATCAGAGTTTATTACTGACAGCGAACCAGTGTCGGGAAAGCCGCCAGCCACGGTGTGCACGAAATTGTCTGTGAGCACACCATCAAGCCACACACCGACGCGATCGAAGCCGGCGCCGCGAACGGAAAACTCGCTGCGAAAGTCGTCGTTACTGCCGACTCCGGGCAAGGTTTGTGCCGCTCGAATCGGATCACTCAAGAGAATGCTCGACGTCGCCTGCAGCTCGCGCTTGTTGAGGGTTTGCTCAAATGTCGAAGTCGTGCGCGTGTTTTCGAATGGATCAGAAGCAATCGTGACGTGTTCTGTTAATGCAGCAGCATCTTCGTTTAAGGCGATTTCGACATCACTGTTCGTTCCCGCGCCGACATTGATCGTCTTCTTTACGAGACCATAAGTGACTGTCGTGATGTAGAGTTCTTGTGGACCAGGTGATAAATCAAGAGTGAATGCACCATTGTCGTCTGTTATGGTCGCCTTGTCCGTGAGTTTAGCCACGACGCGAACGTTAGCCATGGGTTCGCCGGTGTTCGCATCGACAACTCTGCCTCGCAACGTGACTGTGCGGTCTTGTGCAACCGCGAAGCGTGGGCCAGTCAACAGCAGAAGCAGAACTACGATTAGTTTCTGTAGTGCGGTGAGTTTCACGTTGACTCTCATTCTCACCGGGCTTAGCCCGGTGGAAGGGGCGCTCACATTGTTTTAGAAACCGTTTTAACGGTTTCGTTGGCAAAGATACGCGAAACCGTTGAAACGGTTTCTGGCTGATGCTGCTTCCGTCTCTGTAAGGATGCCACGGGCTTGTCCCGTGGAGGCTCACGTTAGCAGCTAACAGCATCTTAAGCCAACTCTTCAGATGCCACGGGCTTGTCCCGTGGAGTTTCACGTTAGCAGCTATTTAGCTTCGAGCGTGAGCCTCCACGGGCCAAGCCCGTGGCATCCAGTTTCGCTGGTTAGAAGGATCGATGTAGCTGCCAACGTGAACCTCCACGGGCCAAGCCCGT
>JAICQI010000335.1 GCA_025937955.1 Pyrinomonadaceae bacterium | reverse complement strand
GCGCGTTTGTAGGGGCGGCCCGCCGGGGCCGCCCGTTCCCCGCCCACTCGCCCGGGGGGCGCCCCCGGCGCGCCGCCCCTACAAACTCACTCCGGGCGCTCAGGTGGTGGGGCGACGGCGACGAAGTCTTCGATGAAGCGGTGACCGTATTGGTCCAATAACTCGTTCACTCGTTCGAGGCGGGGGGCGCGGACGATTAGGCCGGCGTGGTGGCGCTTTTTTATGCGGTGGATGATTTCGTCTTCTACGTAAGCGGAGGTGTCGGGATATTCCTGTTTTGCGAGTGACAAGATTATCCCGGCATACTCTTTACGCTGCGGTGTGATCTTCGGACCTTTGCCATCGGCGACCTCGAGCTTCGCCCACTCGCGCCACAAATTTACACCTGACGCTGCTTCGAGCACTTCCGCAATATATGCGCCGCCAACGCGCGCGGCGATCTCGAGAAAGTAGAACTTCCCGTCCGCATCACTCTTGATGAACTCAGCGTGCGTAGCTCCGCGTTCCAATCCCAGCGCGCGAATCAATTTTTTATTGGTGGCCAGCAACGTCTTCTCATCATCCGAGCCACGTTCGAGCGTGCGCGACACGTAAGCGCCACCCTGATGCGCCACCTGCATCGGCGGTCGTCCATACTGATTCGTCCCCGCAAACACAACCCTTCCATCGTTAACTACAGAATCAACGTGAAACACTTGTCCCGGAATAAACCGCGCTAACACATAGTACGAAGCACGCTCGCGCAAATTCTCACGCTCGTTCATCTCATCCATCGCGCGCCACACTTCCACCGGCTCGCTTACTTTGCGAATACCAATCGCAGAAACATCCGAGCGCGGCTTGATCACCCACGGCCCGGGAACACGCTTCATGTATTCATCAACTTCTTCCCTGTTGACGAGCGGCACAAACTCAGGCACGTTAATTCCCGCTCGCTGGCAGTAAACCGCCATCGACAGCTTGTCGCGAAAAACCTTGGCGCCCGAACTGCTGAGACCCGGCAAACACAAGTGTTCCCGCATCAAGGCAGCGGTCACGACGTCAAACTCTTCGAGCGCAATCACTCTATCTATTTTGATTTTGCGCGCCAGGAAGGCCAGCAGGTCGATAAACAGCGGCGGACCAGCATCGTTGGGAACGGCAATTAAATCGTCAAGACTCTCGCGCGGCCAGTCTTCCGAGAGCATCTTTTCCTTGGTGATCAGGATGACGTGGCAACCGTGAGCTTTACACTCGTGAATGAAATCAGCGCCTTTGAAGTAGGTCGCGAGGCAGATAATGTTGAGGGGGCGGTTCCCGGTTTGAGACATTTGATTTCTCTTTTCAGATGCGAATAATTAGAATGCAGAACCTGCTATCCACAGATTAAACAGATTGTAACTGAAACATGATCATCAAAGGCCCGTATCAAGACGTATCAATCCCCGAAACTGCGCTTACGCCTTTCGTACTACACCGCGTTCGAGAGCTCGGCGACAAGCCGGCCCTGATCGATGGTCCAACAGGCCGCAAAGTCTCTTACAGCGAACTGGCCGACTCGATCGCCATCGCGGCCCATAACCTTGCGCAACGTGGTTTTAAGAAGGGCGACGTGTTCGGCATTCTCAGCCCAAACTGTCCGGAGTATGCCATCGCGTTTCACGCCGTGGCGACTTTAGGCGGAATCGTGACGCCAATCAACCCGCTTTACACGAAGCACGAAATTGCTCACCAGCTCAAAGACTCCGGTGCGCGTTTTCTGGCGACAGTGCCCGGCTGTGCTGAAAAAGCAGTCGAGGCTGTTGAGCACGGCCTGATTGAAGAAATATTTGTATTCGGAACAGCGCCGGGCGCAACGCCGTTCGACTCGCTTCTGGTCGACAATGGTCGCGCCGAGCAAGTGGAGATAGATCCGCGGAAGGATCTGATAGCTCTGCCATATTCGAGTGGAACGACGGGACTGCCGAAAGGCGTGATGCTCACTCATCACAACCTGGTCGCGAACATCTGCCAGATGGAAGGGCTCTGCTATTTCTACGAAACTGACACGTTGATCTGCGTGCTGCCACTGTTTCACATCTATGGTCTCGTAGTGGTCCTGAACATGGGCCTGTACAGCGGCGCCACGATTGTGTTAATGCCGCGTTTTGACCTCGAGTCGTTTTTGAAAGCAGTGCAGGATTACGAAGTGACTCTTGCGCACCTCGTGCCGCCAATCGTACTGGCCCTGAGTAAGCATCCCGTCGTCGCCAACTATCGACTACCAAAACTCAAGACTATCTTTTCCGGCGCCGCGCCGTTGGGCGAAGACTTAACTCGCGCTTGCATGGACCGACTTGGAATCACGGTTCGCCAGGGTTATGGAATGACTGAGACCAGCCCGGTCACGCATTCATCACCGGCGCCGCCGCTGGATATCAAGTTTGGCTCGGTTGGTGTTGCGGCGCCGAATACCGAGTGCAAGATCATCGATCTTGAAACCGGCGCGCCGCTTGGTCCGGGAGAGAAAGGCGAGGTCTGCGTGCGCGGCCCGCAAGTCATGGTCGGTTACTTGAACAATCCGGAAGCGACCGCGATCACTATCGACGCCGACGGCTGGTTACACACCGGCGACATCGGTTACGCGGATGCAGATGGACACTTTTTCATCGTCGATCGTGCGAAGGAGCTAATCAAATACAAAGGACTCCAGGTGGCGCCCGCGGAGCTCGAAGCAGTGTTGCTGACGCATCCTTCGGTAGCGGATGCCGCGGTGATTCCCTACCCTGATGATGAGGCCGGCGAAGTGCCGAAGGGAATCATTGTTCTGAAAGAACCGATCGAGCCCCAGGCGCTGCTTGATTTTGTGGCGGAGCGAGTCGCGCCACACAAACGAATCCGGCATCTTGAATTCGTCGACAAAATCCCGAAGTCCCCGTCAGGAAAGATTTTGCGGCGCGTTTTGGTGGAAATGGAAAAGGCTAAGACAGCTTAGCCGCAGGTTAATTTGATCGTCCGCTTGACACTGTCCCGGCTCGCGGATAGAGTCGCCGAAATCCAACCTGAGGAGGTAATGACATGCACTTTCGTCGTTTACACTTGGCGCTTGCGATTGCCCTACTAACGGCGCTGCCGCTCTCGGCGCAGGTTCAAAAGCCCGCTGAAGTCTGGTCTGAATGGGAAACGCTCAGCCCTGAAAACGAAGAATTCACAGTTTTAATGCCAAGGCCGCGACCAAGGAGGCAGCTACATTCCCGTATCACAAGATGGAACTGAACGCGCGACTCTATCTTGCTACGTCGTCTGCCGGACCAGTTCTCAGTATCGTCTCTTTGAGCGGCATCAAATCGAACCCTGCACAGTACACAGAGTTTGCGAGATTCAATTCTTACGTCGATGCATTCAAAAACTTTTTCCCGGCCAAGGTTCGATCTAAAGAAACTCTCACTAAGATGACGCTAGTGAGCAGTCGTCCGTTTCATGGTCATACGGGCAGAACTTATAAGCTAACGATCGGGGACTTGAGTGGATCACTGAATGCGTTTGTTACAAAGAAACGTTTCTATGCGATCGTTTCACTCAACACGAAGAAGGATGAAGCGCTCGAAGAGAAGTTCCTGAGCTCGTTTGTGTTGCCCGAGCGCCAGGCTGACCCGCCCAAAACCGCGGCTACCGCAGCAGACGTAAACGCTAATGCTGCGAATCAGCAGAATCAGGTGCAACAACCTGAGACAGAACTTCCGGCAACGCCCGCCGGAACAGAAGGCAACACCGATCCCAACACTGCTACGCCCAATGCTGCGAACAATCAACAGCAGAATCCGGGACAGCCGAATCAGAATCAGCAGCAGAATCCGGCAGACCCGAAAAAGCGCGGTCCTATCGCCGGCGGCATGTTGAATGCGAAAGCCATTTACTTGCCGTTGCCGGAAGTTCCACCGGGTGAGGCCAATGGCGTTGTGCTGGTACAGGTACTGGTCGACGAACAGGGAGGCGTGATCGATGCACGTCCGGTTTCTGGTCCACAACACTTGCACGCAGCGGCCGTGAATGCGGCGCGTCTGGCAAGATTCAATCCGACGATGCTGATGGGTGAGCCGGTGAAGGTTAGTGGTACGCTGAGTTACAATTTCGTTCGTTCAAACTGAGCCGCGGATAAACACATCAAAGCCGCCGATCAAGAATGATAGCTACTTTATGCCCCGCATGGTCCATACCTGGCTACCTGGAAGTGCGTGACGATCACCTGACTGTCAATGGTGTCGATACGCTCGAACTGGTAAAGGAATTCAACTCTCCCCTTTTCGTCTTTTCGGAAAATCGCATACGCGACAACATCAGCCGTTTGCAACGCGCCGCTGAAGCAGTGGATCGGCCGATCAAGTTTTGCTACGCCTCGAAAGCAAACTCCAACATGGCGATCCTCAGAGTCGTGCTCGATTCCGGTATCGACATCGAAGTGAACAGCGGTGGCGAGCTGTTCAAAGCGTTGCGCGTCGGCTTTCGTCCCGACCAGATCATCTTTAACGGCACCAGCAAATCGGACGATGAGATTGACGACGCCGTGCGCGCCGGAATTTACGCTATCAATGTCGATTCGATTTACGAGATCGAGCTGGTGGAACAGTCCGTCGAGCGCCTGCGCGCGCGCGGTGAGCAGGTGCCGGCGGCTCGCATAACGTTGCGTCTGGTCCCTGAAATCGGCACGCGCTCACACCTCGGCTTACAGACTGCGCTGCTGACGTCGAAGTTCGGAATCTCTTCGTCGGAAGTGCTGGCCGCATTTCGTCGCGGACTCGAGCGGCCTGACCTGATTAAAGTTTGCGGTATTCACATTCACGTCGGATCGCAAACGCCCGACGTTGAACCGTTTGCCGAAGCATTCAGGAGCATGTGGGAACACCTGGTCACGATTCATCGTGAAACAGGACACACGCTCGAACACATCAATCTCGGTGGCGGCATTCCCGTTAACTACTTGCGCGATCGTTCGCAGGCGGATCAACTTCCGGAACACGAGCGCGACATGTTAGGCGCCGAGCTCGAGCCCACGGATGTGCTCCGTGAAGCGCTGCGCGTCGCGCGTGATTCAGCTCGCGCTGCGGACGCCGAGCATCTGCTCGATCAGGTGACGATCTTATTGGAGCCGGGTCGTAGCGTCATCGCCGATGCCGGTTTAGTGCTCACCACCGTGCGCAACATCAAGAGTCGTCCGGAAACCGGTGACGTGTGGTTATTGACCGATGCCGGTTACAACATCATGCTCTCGATGAATAACTACAAGTGGTACTACCACTTGATCTCTGCCTCCCGCGCCGGCGCGCCGTACGCCCGGGATTACAAAGTTGCCGGCCCGCTCTGTGACTCAGGCGACGTCTATTTCGACATCGAACGCGAAGGACGTTTGCCTGACTATCGCAGGCTTCCTGAAAATGTTGGACCAGGAGAAGTTTTGGCGTTGCTCAACTGCGGCGCTTACTCGCTGGCCCAAATGTTTCATTACAATGGGCGACCTCTCCCTGCGGCGGTGCTGGTCCGTAAAGACGGATCGGTCACGTTGATCCGGCGCCGCGACACTTACGAAGATCTGATCACACACGATCTTGGTTTTTAGCCACAGATTAACTCGGATTTTCACAGATTATGCAGAGTGAGCACACACAACTCATCCGCGGTCTCGGACTGATCGCTGCCATCTCAGTTAACGTCGGCAACATCGTCGGTACCGGCGTCTTTCTAAAAGCACGTGTCATGACATGTAATGTCGGAACACCAGGAAAGGCGCTAATCGTCTGGGTTGTGGCTGGCTTGCTGGCGATGGCCGGCGCGCTGACCTACGCGGAGCTGCTCGCGATGAAGCCGCGCGCTGCGGGCGAATATGGCATCGTGCGCGACGCGTACGGACGGCCCATGGGTTTTATCTATGGCTGGACCCAATTTCTAATCGCACGCACCGCTTCAGCAGCCGCGCTTGCTGTGGGCTTTGCGATCTTTCTGAACGACTTACTTCAAGGAGCCTTGAAGCACTCGTATTTTGAATACACTCTTCCCGGCGGACACGTTGTTTCGTTTGGTCGTCTGCAACTCGTTGCGCTGACAGCCATCATCGTAACTACACTGATCAACTGCGCGGCTGTGCGCGTTAGCGGTGGCGTCGCCAGCGTGCTCACCGGCACGAAGCTGGTGCTGTTGCTTGGTGTAGGGCTCGGTGCGTTCTTCTACAGTGATGGCAACTGGGGAAATCTTGCGATGGCGAACACCGGCGGCGCTTGTGAAGACGTGCCGATTACAACCGGTGGAGTAGCCGGGTTTGCCGCAGCGATGATTGGCGCACTATGGGCCTACGACGGTTGGAACAACATCACTTTTCTCGCCGGTGAAGTAAAGAACCCCGGTCGCAATCTGCCGCTCGCTTTGATTGGCGGCGGCATGGTCGTGATGGCCCTCTATCTGTTTGTAAATGTAACCTACTTCCACGTACTAACTCCTACGGATGTTGCAAACGTGCCCGCGTCTTCGTCGGTGGCCGCTGAGGTGGTGAGAAGGTTACTCGGTGCTTTTGCGGTGACGCTCATGGCTGCGGCAATGATGACTTCGTCTTTCGGTGCACTGCATGCATCGATCCTGGCGACAGCTCGCATACCGTACGCGCTCGCGAAGGATGGTCTGG
>JAICQI010000941.1 GCA_025937955.1 Pyrinomonadaceae bacterium | reverse complement strand
GTTTCGGTATGCGTCGGTCCTAACGACCATTGAATCTTTGACCGGGCACAGAATAAGGGGCGTGCAAATAGTCGGCGGCGGCAGCCGTAACGACTATCTGAATCAGATGACTGCGAATGTTACGAACCTTCCCGTGGTCGCCGGACCTGTTGAGGCGACGGTCATCGGTAATGTGCTGGTCCAGGGAATCACTGCCGGACGCTTCTCGTCGTTGGCGGAAGGGCGCCAATACGTTTCGAGCAAAGTACAAGCAAGAAGGTTTACGCCATGCGTGTCCGACGCGCTGATTGAAGCAAGGAATCGCTACGCGCAGATTGAAGAGCGGTACACAAAAAGCACAAATGTTACGAGTGTCTGATGTTAATAAGGCCTTCGCAGGGGTGCAGGCTTTGCGGGCCGCTTCGTTTGAACTGCGCGCGGGTGAGATTCATGCGCTCGTAGGTGAGAACGGCGCCGGCAAATCGACACTAATAAAAATCATAACCGGTGCAGTTGCGGCTGATAGCGGGTTACTCAATTTGCATGGGCAGCCGATCGCGCACAACTCACCACGCAAAGCGAAGTCGCTTGGCATCGCAGCCATTTATCAACAGCCGGCACTTTTTCCTGAGCTGAGTGTCTCCGAAAACATTGCTCTGGGAGCAGAAAAGACTGCTCTGTTAGGGCGCGTCGATTGGAAGAGACGCCGTCGTCGCGCACAGGAGTTACTGGCCCGCATCGGAGCGCAAATAGATCCGGACGTGGACGCCGGCGATCTGACAATGCCGCAGCAGCAGTTGGTTGAAATAGCGCGATCTCTCGGTTCTGATGCGAAGGTTTTGATTCTCGATGAACCGACGGCATCGCTTTCCGAAGAGGATTCGCAAAATCTTTTTCGAGTCTTGAGGCAGTTGCGCGAGGATCGTGTCGGCATCATTTACATCTCACACCGGCTCGAGGAGTTGTCGTTGATTGCGGACCGCGTGACCGTTTTACGCGACGGCCGAACGATCGATACGCGATCGATGCAGGAAACAAGCCGACAGGAGTTGATTGCGTTGATGGTTGGTCGCGAGCTATCAGCTGTATTTCCGAAACAAGCGGTTGAGTTGGGCCAGGTAGTTTTAGAACTTCGCGGCTGCGGGTGCGGGCAAACAGGCATCAGTAAAGTCAGCTTTGCCGTGCGTGCCGGTGAGATCGTGGGAGTAGCGGGATTGGTTGGCGCGGGACGGACTGAATTGGCCCGGATAGTTTTCGGGCTCACGCCTGCGGATCAAGGCGAGATTTTGTTGCACGGCAAGCGAGTTGATCTTCAGAGTCCCTCCGATGCGATTGAGTGCGGAATCGCTTATTTGCCGGAGGATAGAAGACGACATGGAATCATCCCTGACATGCCGGTCTGTGCGAACGTAACACTCGCATCGTTGAAGGCGCTCACCCGTCGCGGCTCATTCGATTTCGCGAGTGAAAAAAAGATCGCAGTTGAGTACGCCAGGCGCCTGGGCATCAAGACCCCTTCTATTTTCGCGCCGGCTGAAGCGCTCTCAGGCGGAAATCAGCAAAAGGTAGCTCTAAGCCGCTGGCTCGCTACCAAGCCGGCGGTGCTTATCCTGGATGAACCGACGCAGGGTGTTGATGTCGGTGCGAAGGCGGAGATCCATGCGCTCATGACTGAACTGGCCGCGCAGGGATTAGCAGTGGTGATGATCTCGTCAGAGCTGCCGGAAATACTCGGCATGAGTGATCGCATTGTGATAATGCACGCAGGCCGAGTCGTAAAAATCGTCGAACGCAGCGAGGCCACTCAGCAAAATATTCTGGAGTGGGCGCTGGGACACGCAGCGTAGTTAGCCACAGAAAAGCACATAGGCTCAAAATGAATTATTTCACCCAAGATTATTAATTCTTTCTTTTGTGCTTTTTGTGCCTTTTTGTGGCTTAGAAAAAGATGAAACTCGCTCGCTACAAACGAGAACTCTCCACGTTGCTCGCTTACTGCGCGCTGCTC
>JAICQI010000587.1 GCA_025937955.1 Pyrinomonadaceae bacterium | reverse complement strand
CCCATGCCGCCCTGGCCGAGACTCTCGAGCAGTTTGTATTTGGAATCCAGGATCAGACCAATACGTGGATCGTGCGGAGGGGCGTGCTGTTCGTTTGTGTAAGGGCGACCGGCGTAGTTAGTTTCCTGCTGTACGTCGATCTGAGTGGCCGCATCGCTCGAATGCCTGGACGTTGGCATACCGCAACTGGCACAAAACTGCGCGTCGTCAGCCAGCACGTCATGACAACTCTGACACTTCATAACTTCAATGCAAATCCTTTTCGCCGGATCGTCTTCACACAAGCGGTGTCGAGATCTTTGGTCGTTCCACGAGCGACAAAATCAGCGGTGAGGCGAAGGATGCAGTCTATATTCTCGAGCCCACCGAGGGCGTGCGCACCATGTGGTACGACGATGTGAAGACTATGCTTCAAACCTTTCGTGATTGCGTCACCATTCGAGGGCGGCGTTACCGGGTCCCATTCTCCAGTCAGTATCAACACAGGTACATCCGAACGGACCGGCTCGGCGTAATCACGTTCAACCTCCGCGCGCGGCCAGAGCGCGCACGCTTCTCTTTGTTGGCGCAACCGGTAATCGCCGAGGAATGTGTTTGCCGCCATCCGTTCTCCTTCGCCGGGTTTGATCCACGGCAGATCCTCGGCACAGGTGACGGAGAGATACATGCCATTGCTATCGCTGCCCACGAGGAATTTTCGATATTGGAGAGCGGTCTGCGTCAAAGGAACAAAGTTGCCTTGCGCAGCAAGATGTATCATCAGCGGAACTCGAGACGCGGGCACGGGGTGATACAACATGTAACGAATCGCCTCCGCCATGAGATCGCGAGACAGTTTTACTTTGACGCGCTCTTTGGACTGAGGCTTTTCCACCTCCACTTCAACCGGTCCTTTTATCAGTTGGGCCAACAGTGCTTGCGATTCTTCTTTGAGCTTCGGAAAAGCCTTGTTGCAATCCTCATCAACCGCACATTCGGCGATCACGCCGTTGAGCGCCCGTTCCAAATGCAGAGGAAAATCGCCGGGCATGTAAGCATTCGCAGGAGCGACGCCCTGAAGTGTCGCCGTGCGGACGTGCTGGGGATATCGCTTGAGATAAGTTAGCGCGGCGCGCGTTCCATAAGAACCACCGAATAAATTGAGCTTTTCGTATCCGAGTGCGGCCCTGATTTCGTCCATATCGTCGATAGCGATATCGGTCGTGTAGAGTTTCAGATCGGCTTTTGCTTCGAGCTGTGGGCGACACTTGCGGACATCTTCAAGCGGAAAGAAGTAACCCAGATAGCTTTGCAAATCGTCAGGGTTGAAGAACACGCAGTTGAGCGGATGAGAACGTCCTGTACCGCGCTGGTCTACGAACAACAGATCGCGATGCTCGCGAATCTTCGCGAATTCCGGCGCGAAGCCGATCGCATCTTCAGTGGCGGCAGAGCCAGGACCACCGGCGAAGTAAACGAGCGGATCCGGTTCGCGTTTAGCGCCGGTTGCGGGAAGGAGGAGGATATTAAGACTGATCTTCCGGCCCTTCTTTGTAGCGCGATTTTCGTAGACTTCGAAAGTGCCGCATCTCGCGGGGCCTGGAATGCGCTGGACCTGGCAGTCGGTTAAGACGAGCGACTTCGGGACGTTCTGTCGAACCGAGCTCGCGGCGTGAAGAGACAACATCAGCCCAACTACGATAAAGAGAAGTGTCTTCGTCATAGTGTGTAGGCTAACACAAATTCAGCCACAGATTTTCACCGATGAAAACCTGTGGCTGCGCGCGGGGTGAGGTACGGTTAGAACTCGCGGATGCCGGAGACGTTGGTGCCGGAACCGATGGCGCTTCTCAGCGACGCGGAGTCGTATTGCACATTTGAATTACCGCCACCGCTCGTGAGGAACGTCGGCGCTGTGAAATTTCCTGACGTCCGGCCAAACGCCGCGACCGTAATGCCGCCGAGGATGTCACCGTTACCACCGCCATTGCGGATCATCTCGCCCTTGCCGAGCACGAGTATCGCGCCTTTGAAATCCGTGTTTCCCCGTATAGTCAACGTTCCAGTTACCACAACAACTCCGGAGCCACTCAGGAGCGTACAGTCGCCGTCGCAAAACGTGAACATCGAGATGTTGAGTGAATCACTAATTGTTACCGGATTTGTGGTGGTTGACACGAAGTAGCGGCCGGTAGCCCTCGCTTTGTTTTCCAGGCTGTCGAGATAGGCGCGCGCTCTGTTGGCGTTGTCAAGAAATGAAGGCGTATCGACGGTCCCGGCAGTCGTTTCGTCGTCTCCGAGAATACCGATTTCCGGGTCTGTAACCGTGTCGTGGTGCTTAATTCCTGCGTCGACATCGCCCTGATCGCAGGCAGTAACCGCAAAGGCTGGTCGTTGTGGCTCTACACCGGAATAGTCTATGCCTGAATACTCTTTCGTACCGCTGGATCCGGAGTCGAATGATATCGGCGTGCAATCATCCGCGCCGCGGAAGGTCACACCGGCCGGCATGTCAAACTCGAAATTCGCTTTGTTAACCATCAACTCCAAACGCTTTTCCGAATTCTGTGGTCCAAAGCCATAGGATTTTATGAGCAAACGCTTCGGATCGGGAGAAGTAACTCGTGCCGGAATCGAAGTCGTGCCGGGTGATGACGCGTAATTAAGATCCAGCACCTGCGTGCCGCCGGCGAGGTTTAGTGCGTAGGTCGTGCCGTCCGCTTTCATCGTCGCTTTATCGAAGGTGACTTTGACGGTAGTGCCCGCACTGTCAACGTCACCTTCGAACGTCCCCTCGAGGTATGTTGTTGCTACCCAGGGGAGTGACTGCGTGATAGTGATTTCGAAACCTGTCTTCGGGATTACAACATCGTCCTGCGTGCTCGTGACCGGTCTCTCGATAATGAAACTGCCGAGAGCCGAGTCGAGCGTCAGGGGAAAATTATTCGGATCGGGAGTCAACGTGGTCGCAGGCTGGCCTGTGTAACGAATCGTCACTTCGTCAGTACCGCCGACCGTGCCAAAAGTCTTTTGAGAAGGAGTAGCTACGTCGCTGCCGTCGATGGTTGCTGAAGTTTGAAACTCGACGATGTGACTGTTCGGATCCATGTTCTCAATTGTGATTCTGTAACCACCGGTCACTGTTCCAACCGTCACCGGCACGAGGCTGGTCGGATCTCCCGGCTCGTTGTATGGAAGCCAACCTGCAAAACGTAGAACGCCCGGATTGCCTGCATTCGAGATCGACGGGATGATGGCGGTGCGAAAACTTATGCGGTCGCCCGGATTCACCAGCGGCGCGGTATTGCCGCGCAGAACGTTCAGCGCCGACTGCATTCCCGACTCAGCCACGTAGTAAGCCTGCATCTCGGCGGTAGAGGTCATCGAGTTGTTTGCCGACATCATCGTCGTCATGATCAGTGCGCCGCCGGCGCCGAGAATCAGTATTGAAGACAGCAACATCGTTACAAGCGCTGCGCCTCGTTCGCCGGCGCGCTTACGGCTGATTTTGGTTTGCGTTTGGGGTTTCATGGCGGGGAATCGGGCTCCTTAGTAAACGATTGAGTTGCGCAGAACGATGTCGGAGGTGAGTTGCACTTGAGAAGGGGGCTGGTAACCGTCGGCACCCTGGGTGCCGACTTCCGGCAGTGTTACGCCGACCGCGATTACGACAAACTTCGCTGAGCCGGGAGAGACCTCGACTTCCTCATCTCCGAGGGCATTCTTCACATTCGTAATGTCACAAACGCCGTCGACAACGGTCGTGTCGTAGGTGACTTTCTCGTCGTAATAACGGAACACAAGTGAATCGACGCGATTGGCGAGCACGGTCGTCGTGTTCGTGCCGTACTTCTCGTAACGCACGATGTAACGCTGACTTCCATCGAAGTACATCAGGAACTTGAGATCTTCGTCCATGTCGGTCACGTCTGAGTCTTCGGAGAAACCGTTCGCGGAGTCAGGCATGCCATTCAGATTGGAGACGATGCGAATCGACTCCGAATCGCTGTCGCCTGCTACCACGCCGTTAGTCGATACGTTCGGAAGTCCGCTCGGCAGTTTCAGACCGGAGTTACTGATTTCCCGCGTCATGATATTCATCGCCCGCTGCACGTCGGCGATTGCGTCTGACTTGCGATCTTCGCGCGAGCGAACGTTGAACGAACGGGCAATCAGGGCACTGCACAAGCCGAAGATAGCGATTGTGACGACCATCGCTATGATCAGTTCGAATAGTGAAAAACCTGCCTGAGTGTAGCTGCAAGCGTGAGGCTCTACGGGACAAGCCCGTGGCATCCAGGCGTGTGATTTTGAACGTCGAGTGTTCATTGGACCTTCCTCTGATTG
>JAICQI010000777.1 GCA_025937955.1 Pyrinomonadaceae bacterium | reverse complement strand
GGCCATCGGATTGGGCGCGTCGATCGTCGTGATTATAATGGCGATGGACAAGACCGATGTTTTTCCTTTCATAACGCCGGCTCTCGTAACCTTCCTCGTCGGCATCGGCGTAATCATCAACGGGCTACTGTTCACTTTGCCGAAGAAGCAACTCCCCGGCGATGCTTATGATGCGCTCTCACAAAAGGTGCTCGATGCCGGCATGAACCGGATTCCTTTCGAAGCACCGGCGCCCAATAACCTGACCAACGAGCTCGCTCCAGCGCCGGCGCCAAGACTGCAAGCCCCCTCGATCACTGAACACACCACGCACCACTTAAAATCATAGGAGCATCGGCGATGGCGGTTGTCCTGGAAGGAGGTTGCCGAGTCTCGATGATGGGTGAAGGCTCGCCGCAAGTTTCCGGCTCGCTAAAGGTCTGGAATCACATCGGAAAGGCAAGCGGCGCGGATGCGATCTCCTTGCGCATACTCGAGTTTGATCCGGGGACGTCGCAGGTTCTGCGTAATGGCGAATGTGATGAAGTGCTTTACCTGTTGGAGGGGAGTTGCACGGTTGTCATTGATGGTGCTCCTTACGAGCTAGGACCTGACACTGGTGTTTATCTTCGACCCGGGCAGACGCTGCGCGTTGAGAATCACGATGTTGTGCGGTTCGTGAGTTCGCAGTGCCCGGCGGAGACGGCACGTGATCAGTCGAACACCATAGCCCGGCTCTCCGACCAAAGGGCCATGCCGACCGGCGATCGTTGGTATCGAGTTTTGATTGACGCGCAGGTAACGCAGTTTGTCGGTTCGATTCCGCCTGGTCGCGCGCCGGATCATTTTCACGAGTACGAAGAAGTGCTGTTCATTCTTCGCGGCGAGGGACGGATGTGGGCTGGAGAAAGTAACACTCCGATCGGTCCGGGTTCATGTGTTTATCTGCCGAAACGACAGGCCCACTGTGTTGAGAATACCGGGGACGGGGAGTTGCGATTGTTAGGAGTGTTCTATCCCGCAGGCAGTCCGTCAGTCAGGTATGAAACCGCGGATGAACACGGATGAAAAGCGCGGATTTTATTTAAAATCTCGGATGTCCTTGAATGGTGTCTCGGCGTCGGTGAAATCAGGACGGTAATAATAAGAGGCGCCGTCGAATTCCTGTACCCAGCCTTCAGTCATGCCTAACGTTTCGAGCGCGGAAGTCGCCTTCATCCATTCTGATTCTCTGATCCGGCGCGAGAGCAGGATGTAGCGTTTGTTAGTCTCAGCCTGGTGCGTCGGGTAATACTGGGCCATCAACGAAATGGCGACACGTGGACTCAGCTCGTCTCTGATCCACTCAATCGATTCACTGATGCTGCCGATGTCATTCGGTAACACCAGTAGACGCACCACCAACCCACGTTTCAACAAACCGTTCTCATCAAACACGAGCTCGTCGCCCGTTTGCCGGTACATCTCACGCAATGCTGCCCGCGAAAATTCCTTGTATCCGCTCACCTTTGAATAGAGATACCCGGATTCATCGTCGGCGTATTTGAGATCCGGCAAGTAAACGTCGACGATGCGATCGAGGAGACGCAGTACTGCAACTGAATCGTAAGCGTTGGTGTTGTAGACCACCGGCAAACGCAATCCCTGTCGCGCCGCGAGCAAAATGGATCGCGCCATCTGCGGCACGAAGTGCGTCGGCGAAACGAAATTGATGTTATGACAGCCGCGTGACTGCAACTCCAGAAGCATCTCGGCGAGGCGCTCGTGTGTGATTTCGTTCTTGAGCTGCTGTTTGTGCGTTTGCGAGATCTGGTAGTTCTGACAATAAACACAACGCAGGTTACAGTTGCCGAAAAACACATTTCCTGCGCCTTTTGTTCCGACCAGCGGCGGCTCTTCACCGAAATGTGGCGTGTACGACGACACGATCGGCAGTCGACCCGAATAGCAGGCAGCGATCTCGTTGTTGAGACGATTGTTCAGGCAGTCGCGCGGACAAACAGTGCAGCGCTCCAGCAGCTTTTCGAGCTCTTCCACTCGCTTTTCGAGCAGGCCCTGGTCCAACAGCGCGAGGTACGATGCTTCGATGTTACTCATGACGTTGGAAGTGTCCATTGATCCTATATAATCCACGGATTAGTCAGATTCTACAAATCCCCTATGCGCCTGTGGATTTCTAAAAACAGTGAAGTCCCGATTCGCGAGCAGTTGGTGACGCAGATCGTCCTCGGCATTGTCAGTAACGACCTCAAGGAAGCCGAGCGCCTGCCCAGCACGCGCGACCTCGCACGACGCTACGACATACACGCCAACACCGTCAGTTCCGCGTATCGCGAACTGGCGCGACGAGGTTGGGTCGAGTTTCGGAAGGGAAGCGGCGTTTACGTTCGCGCGCGAAACGACGAGTCACTCGAGCACGGGCTGGCGCTCGAACAACTTATCGCGCGGTTCTTCAGAAACCTTCGTGAAGAGGGATACTCGCTCGCAGACATCCGCGCCGGCATCGAGCGCTCTTTGTCGGTCCAGCGTCCGGACCATTTTCTATTACTCGAACCAGATCCGGAGCTGCGCGAGATCCTGGTGGCTGAGATCTCGAGCGTCACGAAAGTGAAAGTAAAAGGAGCTGGTCCTGAGGACGTTGACGGCGCGCTGACTGGAGCGGCGCCGCTGGTTTTGTATGGACACATGGACCAGTTTGCAGAGAGCATCAAGCCGGAAACGGATCTGCTGGTGCTGCACTCGGCTTCGGTGGTGGAAAGAATGCGCGGGCAGACCAGGCCGTCGCCGGAGTCGCTGGTGGCGATCGTTTCTCGTTGGCCGGAGTTCTTAAAATGGGCCAGGACGATGCTGGTTGCGGCGGGGCTCGATGCGGATGCCTTGAGTTTTCGAGACGCGCGGGAACGCAATTGGGAGAAGGGATTGCGTTCCGCGGCGTTTGTGATTACTGACTCGCTCATGGCCCCTCGCATACCCGCGGGCTGCGAGGTGAAGGTGTTCAGGATCCTGGCGGATGCGTCGCTGAAGGAGATCCGGGAGTACGGAGAGCGGTTCTTTTAATTTCACGCAAGCCGTAAAGAGCGGGGGGAAGCCCCGCGTCCGTGAGAGGTTATTGGCCCCGGGGGAACACCAAAAAAAAAACCTGACGCAGAGT
>JAICQI010000649.1 GCA_025937955.1 Pyrinomonadaceae bacterium | reverse complement strand
CGGAAGCGCTGGCAAGAGGCAATAGTTTCATCTCTGCCCTGAAGCCTCAGGTTCTGCCAGGATTGATTGCCGGCTTTATTGCTGGAGTCGTGATCTTATCGAGTTACTTCATGTTCAGACCGATTTTGCCACCTGTGTTTGTAATGCGGGCAGAGGGGCTAAATAGTTCGATGCCACTCTTGACTCGACTTCTATACGGCGGCATCACTGAAGAGTTGCTACTTAGATGGGGATTACTGACGCTCCTGGTATGGGCTGCATGGCGGATATTTCAGAGAGGCGGTGGAAAACCGCGAGCAATCTACTTGGTAAGCGCAATCGTGATTTCGTCAGTTGTGTTCGGAATTGGCCATTTGCCAATCGCAGCGGCACTTGGAGTTGATTTCACTTTACCGATAGTGGCGTTCATTGTTCTTGCGAACTCGTTGTTTGGTCTGATAGCCGGATATCTTTATTGGCAGAAGGGTCTCGAGGCGGCCATCATCGCTCACATGTCAACTCATGTTGTAATCGTAACGGCAATTCTTTTGGCAACCTAAACAAGCACCCTTAGGAAAAGTTGTTTAGCGACGCCCGTGAAAGGCTATTTTAAAGAGTCCAGCGCAACTCGGATCTCGCTATTGGCGGGACGCTTGCGATAGTCCGACTCGATCCTGGCCCATCTGACCTTGCCAGTCTTATCGATTACGTAGACTGCTGGATGCGGAACACCATAGATCTTTTCCTTTTCGTAAGCAGGATCCCTTAGACCATATGCGTCAATGATCTTATGATCAGGGTCGGA
This sequence comes from Pyrinomonadaceae bacterium, assembly GCA_025937955.1. Taxonomy (GTDB): domain Bacteria; phylum Acidobacteriota; class Blastocatellia; order Pyrinomonadales; family Pyrinomonadaceae; genus PSRF01. The sequence continues at coordinate 3,090 of JAICQI010000649.1, read as the reverse complement.
GAGAATTTGAAAATCAATCGCACCCTTTCCATCCGATCCAAGCTTTTCAGCAAAAGTCTTACTCACGTCAGGAGAGTCAACACTGAGCGCGTATAGTTTTACCTTCTCACCCTTCTTGAGCAAGGACCTGAACTCGGCTAACTGCCGAGCACAATAGGGTCACCAGTAACCACGGTAGAAAACTAAAACGACCGGACCGATGCGACGCGCGTCTGACAGAGTAATTTTGTGCCCGTTCTGATCTGCGAGCGTAAAATCGGGTGCGACGTCTCCAACGCCAATCGGCGTACTTCGCATTGCGCCAGACGGTGACTGTGCACTTGCCGCTATCGCTAGAGCAAATAGGAAAATCGTTTGTGATACCGCTTTTGTCAGCCTCATGATTGATTTCTCCTAAGCCGATCGTTAAACGAAGCTTCAGCGTAGACATTCGACATTCTCCGGTCAACGGGGGGACTCTCCAGGCACGCATAAAACCAGGCCCCATGCGAGTATGAGCATTATCGCATCAACTGAGCGCCGCGATGTCAGTATGGCGAATGCTTACCGTAGAGCAGAGTTAGAGCGACGCGAACCTCTTAACGGAAACCTGGCGCCCAGCGAAGCAAATCGATTAGTCACCGCACTGACAGCCGCGGCCGATCAATTCATCGTCGCTCGCGAGCGCTGCAAGACTGTTATCGCCGGGTATCACTGGTTCGCCGACTGGGGCCGTGACACGATGATTGCCCTTCCAGGTTTGGCGCTGGCCAATGGACACCCCCGAGATCGCGAAGAGCATCCTATCCGAGTTCGCTAATCACGTCGATCAGGGAATGTTGCCAAACCGCTTTCCCGATGCGGGCGAAACTCCCGAATACAACACCGTCGACGCGACGCTCTGGTTCATTGAAGCCGTGCGCTCGCTTCTGCAATACACAAATGACTACGAGTTTGTACGGCGAAATCTTCACGCCGTTTTGTCCGACATCATCGACTGGCATGTAAGAGGCACTCGCTACAACATTCTAGTTGATGATGACGGCTTGCTTTACTCGGGTGAGTCCGGCGTGCAACTGACCTGGATGGATGCGAAGGTCGGAGATTGGGTGGTTACGCCGCGCACCGGAAAGGCTGTCGAGGTTCAGGCGCTTTGGTACAGCGCGCTACGCCTAATGGAACATCTTTAGGCCCGGAGCATGATGAGTATCATCTTGAACTTTGTAGCCGCCCGCACCGCGTGAGGTCGATTTGCGGGAAGAGTGATCGTCTCACCTTGCGTCACTGCGTAACTCTTGCCTGCTATCTCGATATCAGCTTCGCCATCGAGGACTATGACCAGGGCGTCGAAAGGCGCCGTGTGCTCACTTAGACCTTCGCCCTCATCGAAGGCGAACAACGTGACCGTGCCGCCTTTATTCTTCAGCATCACTCGGCTGACGATAGAGTCGTCCTGGTATTGCAGTAAGTTAACGAGTTGTTTCACGTCCGCAGTTTTATCTGAGGCTTGATCTTGCTCAGTCATAGCATCCTATTTTCGAGAGACTCACTTAATTTTTCAATGCTTAATGGCCACAAGCGCCACCGCCGCTAATTCCTTGCGATATTGTCTAAACACGGACCGCATCTCAAAGACTCGTCGTCGCGCCTCAGAATCATGAAGAACATTCCAGGCAAAGCGTAGGGCACCAGCAACGCCTTCATCGCTAATCAATCGTTGTGGTTCCAACAAACTCATGGAAGCCATGTTCATTGATTGAACTTCAAAGCCTTCGGATTCCAAAAGCGAGCGCCATTCCGAAACAGAGAGCGGCCGCACGCCGTGGTGAACAACGCCGGTCAGCGCACGTTCAGTTTCCTTTCTGGTGTTCTCATCGAGGCGATCTGAGAGAAGACACATTTCATGAATCCCGTAGCGGCCGCCACTCTTGAGCAGCCGATGCGCTTCTCGCACGATGTCGCGCTTAACCTCCTCAGTCTGCATCGTGAGCATTGCTTCACCGTAAACGACCGTGGCGCTTCGCGCCGGAAGACCCGTATCGGAGGCGCTGCATACGATGAAACGTAGATGTTCTCTCTTCAATTAACCGCTTACGCTCCTCGCCGCAACCTCGTCACGCTCAACTCCCGTATAAGACTTGGGATTCAACTCTATCGTGAGCCGAGCCGTCACGCCCATGCCGGGCGCAAACTCCACCACATCATCGTCGCGTTCAATTCGCAGAGCTTCCAACATCTTTCGGGTTAGCTGCATGCCTCCCGGTCGAAGCACACGTTTACCGAGACGCGCAAGCACCCAGTGCCCCGGCATCTTCTCTGTCTTCAGCCCTTGTCCTGGGCGAATCGAATCATCTGCTTTGCGCATCACTCGGAAGTCTAATCAAATGAAACAGACGGGCAATGACTTTTGTCACTCCCGACGGATGAGAGCTTAAGTCGCGAGGGGCCGCGGCTCAACGTTGGCCGGCGAATGACTCGAGGGCTACTTCATCAACGATGATAAGCCGGCGACCCTCGACGATGATGAGTCCATCGTGCTGGAGACGTGTGAAGGCTCGTGAGACGACCTCCCGGACAGAGCCAATACGCGCGGCGATCTGCTGGTTGGTCTGAGTGAGGTTAATGCTGATTCTGTTCTCCGTGCGAGTACCGCTCCTGCGCGCTTCCGCCAAGAGAAAACGCGCCAGGCGCTGCCCAACTTCTCGTAGTGAGAGAGCTTCAACAAGCTCAGCGCACCGCCTTAGCCGCCCTGCTAAAACTTTTAACGCTGCGAGACCGATCTCCGGATGCTCTAAAAAGAGGTGCCGTACATCCCTCTTGTCAATGAATAGTGTGATTGTCTGTTCTTCTGCCGCTGCGGTAGAGGGATATGTACCGTCGTCGAAAACCGGCACTTCAGCAATAGTTGCGCCGGCCCGCTCCACGTGAATAACTTGTTCTCGCCCATCCGGACTAACACGAAAAGCGCGCACCGCACCTTCGACGATGACATAGAGACCGCGCGCTTCTTCACCGGCAACAAACAGGATTTCATCTTTTTGAAAACGCCGCTCCACAGCTCCGCCAGCCAACACATGTAGCGTCGTCTCATCAAGTGCTTCAAAAAGCTTT
>JAICQI010000516.1 GCA_025937955.1 Pyrinomonadaceae bacterium | reverse complement strand
TGACGCCACGAGGTAGTCGTCACAGTGCAAAGCGATCGGCGTGGTGTCGCTGTCGGTTATGCCAAACGTCGGCACGCCTCGACTGTGCGCACGCTCAACCGCCTCAACTGTCTCTCTCAAACAACGACCAAAGCTGATCGCAACCATCAGGTCCTTTTCAGTCAGGAGATCGATCTTGTGTTGCAGGTTTCCGGTGCTGCCGACCGGCGCTTCCGCATCGAAACCGAGTGGCGTTAGTCCATACGCAAGAAACCACGCCAGTGAAGCCGCAAGATCAACACCGACCACAAGAATCCGGCGCGCGCTATGAATCCGTTTCGCCAGCGTGACGGCGCGTTCCGCCGCCATGCTCGATCTCAGCACACTCAAACTCTCCACGTCTCTCTCGACACAGTGTTGCACCTGATCTGTAACGCTGCGATTCTCCTGCGTTGCAGCTTTCAGCACCGTGTACGGGGTGATGTGTTTGACGAAGTGCTGGCGCAAATCCGCGGCGAAGTCTGCAAAGCGCTCGTAGCCCAAAGCCTGGACGGTGCGCACGATAGTGGCGGCGTCAACGTTATAACGTTTCGCCATCTCTCGCGACGAGAGGAAGAAAGTCTGTTCGTGATTGTCCAGGATTTCCCTGATTAACTGGCGTCGAGAACCACTGAGCGGTGATTTGGCGAAGCGGACTTCAAGCGAGGTCAGGGAAGCCTTGGAGCTATTACCGTCGCGACTGTTGAGCGAATTTCCCCCTGCCATATTTGCTCCTCATCGTGAGATGTGTACCCGAGTTTCAGTCCGGCGTTCAATAAAATTCAAGTCAACTTCAAAACCCAAACCCGGACCACCCGGAACAGCTACAGTGCCATCGCCGTCGACGACAACGCCAGGCGTGATGATATCGCGTTCAAAGTAACGCGAACTGGCGGAAATATCACCCGGCAACGTGAATCCTTTCAGACTCGCGAGGGCGATATTGTGAGCGCGACCGATGCCTGACTCGAGCATGCCGCCGCACCAGACCGGCACCTGTCGAGAGACACACAGATCATGAATACCCAGCACCTGTGAATAGCCGCCGACCCGTCCAACCTTGATGTTTATTATTCTACAACTCTCCAGGTCCAGGGCCATCCGCGCATGACGCTCACTGATAATACTTTCGTCGAGGCAAAGCGGCGTGTTCATGAGCTTTTGTAACCTGGCATGGTCGACCAGGTCATCGTTTTGCAGCGGTTGCTCGATCATCAAGAGGTCAAAATCGTCGAGCTTCTTCAAGTGATCCCGATCCTCGAGTGTGTATGCGGAGTTGGCGTCGACTGAAAGCAGAATGTCCGTGTGTCTGCGTCGCACTTCGTCAACCACGTCGATGTCCCAACCCGGTTTGATCTTCAACTTGATGCGCTGGTAACCGAGACTCAGGTATTTCTCGACCCGCTGTAAGAGCTTCGACAGAGTCGGCTGAATTCCAAGACTAACACCTACTGCCACACGTTCCCGCTCGCCACCAATCAGCGCCGATAACGATTGTTGATTCATTCGCGCCAGCAAATCCATGTATGCTAGCTCCAGACCCGCCTTGGCCATGTTGTGTCCACGAAACGGCGACAAGCGGCGCGCCAGATCGTCGAGATCCTTGATAGGCTCAGTCAACAATGCCGGACCAAAGAAGTCCTCGATAACGTGAAGCGCAGTGCGAACAGTTTCATAGCTGTAGAGCGGCTCTTCCGAGGCTACCACCTCGCCCCAGCCTTGCAAGCCGCCGGCCTGTAGACAAACAAGAAAGATGAGTCGCGAGTCGATTTTTCCGAAGCTCGTTTCGAAAGGCTCGAGCAATGGCAAACGAATAAGGCGAAGCTCCACGCCATCAATCTTGAGGGCAGTAGCGCGTGTTTCCTGTGGCTCGAAGATGCTGGAGGAACCCTGCATGGCGCGCGAGAACATAGCACGCACATCTTGATTTTTGCAACAGGTGTTGTACGAGAATTGACATGATGCAACGGACGATGTTATATACCGGGCCACCGGGTTTACAGCATTAGACGGTTTATCCGCGTTTTCCCAACACCAATCTCCTGAGGAGGCGGAATCATGAAAAGCAATCGAGGTAGCTCGTTGTTAGTGGTCCTTTGTTTTTTGCTCACCGCTGCGACCGCTATCGCCCAGACAACGATCTCGACGATTGAAGGCACGATCAAAGACGCGCAGGACAGTGTCGTTGCCGGCGCTCAGGTGGTAGTGAAGTCCCAATCACTCGGGATCGAACGCACGGCTACCAGCGATGGCAACGGGTTCTATCGAGTCACGGCCCTGCCCGCGGGAAACTACACGTTGACCATTACTCACACCGGCTTCGCGACGCGCACCTTCGACAACGTGGAGCTGACGCTCAACAGAACGTTGAGGCTCGATATTCCACTCGAAGTGGGCGCGGTCCAGGAGCAGGTCGACGTTGTTGAAAATGCCCAATTGTTGAATCCGACGTCTGCCGCGACCGGATCGACGATCACACCGCAACAGATCAAAGAGATGCCGACCAACGGTCGCAACTATCTGGACCTGATGCAGCTCGTGCCCGGTGTGGTGATCAATCGTCAGGCCAACGTCGGCAGCGACAATGCGACGCCGGTGCTCGGCGAGCGTTCAGGCAACAACAACTTTCTGATCGACGGTCAACCGAACAAAGACACAGTCCAGGGTGGAGCTGCTTCTCAGTTCAATCAGGAGACGATTGCTGAGTTTCAGGTGCTGACCGCGGGTTTTCGCGCGGAGTTTGGGCAGGCGTCAGGCGCAATCGTCAACGTGATCACAAAAAGTGGCGGGAATGAATTTCACGGACTCGCTTCGATATTCTTTCGCAACAACATCTTCGATTCATCCAATTCACTCGATCCTAACGAAACCGAAGCTCCGTTTCTGCAACGCTGGGATTACAGCGTCGCCTTGGGAGGTCCGATCGTCAAGGACAAAGTATTTTTCTTCGGCTCAGCCGAGCGCATTAGAGAGAATCGTGAGCTGAACTTTGTTCCTCCTCCAGGAACACCACAGATAGCTTTGGACTTTGAAAACCAGTTTGATAATCCGTCACGCATCTTTGATACGCGCGGTTTCTTCAAGTTTGACGAACAACTCGGACGACATAGCCTGAGCCAGTCAGTCAGTTATACAAACGGAAACGTCAGAGAGTTTCTGCCACTTTCGAACGCTACCGATCTGCCGTCGCGAAGGAATAACCTCGGTGCGCGACACCTGCTCCTGGGTTTCAGCGACACGATTCTGGCCGGCGACCGGAGCAATCCATGGGTACTGACGTTGCGCGGCAGTTATCGTGGCGACACCTCAGAAACTCGCCCGGCCCATCCGGAGGCCGGTGTGGGTACCACGTTCCAGATGTTCAGCTCGAACAATACCGGCGGGCTCTTTGGTAATCTCGGTTCGTTTGGATTTGGCAATCCAAGCTCGCGCCAGGCGTTGGACCAGGAGTACACGTCTGCATCAGCCAACGCCAACAAACTTCTCGGCGATCACAACCTGAAGTTTGGTTGGAACTTCCTGCGCACGCGCGTTGATGGGATCGAGGCGCAAATTCAGAATCTCCAGCTCTTTGCCACCGTAGATGATTTCATTGCACTTGGACCAATCAACTCCGGGTTCTTTACCGTCACCACTGCCGGTGGTCTAACTCCGGCAGCTAATGAGATCCACCTGCGGAACAACTACAACGCAATCTTCGCGCAGGACGATTGGAAGTTTCTTCCGAACCTGACCTTGAACGTCGGTGTACGTTGGGACTACGACTCCGAATTCGTGACTAAGCAAAACCTCTCGCCGCGCCTGGGTTTCGCGTGGGCGGCGACGCCGAAGACAGTCGTGCGCGGGCACTTCGGGCTCTTTTACGATCAGTTTCGACTCGGTCTGGTCCAGAACGTGCCGGCTTTCGGCGGAGCGGATCGTCGCGTGATCCAGCCGTTCTCGTATCCGCGCGGATTCTTCGGTGTGCCGACGCTCGCACCCGCGCTCATTAATTCGACTCTCTTTCCTGGCGGTCTTTGCGTCTCCCCAAATCTTACTGATGCACAGATCACGGCTGGTAACGTCGCTTGCCCGTTTTCACCGGGCCTCTTTATAGGCATCGACAGGCTGAATCGCGTCGTCGCTCCCGGACATGCCTTCATTCCCGCGGGTGCTGTGATCAATGTCAGCAACATCCAAACGCTGTCCGGCCTGTCGCCGGATCAATATCTGCTTCAGGCCGCGGCAGCGGTTGGAAAGACGCCGGGCTTCTTCTTCTGGGGACCGTTCGGCGCGCTTTCACATGCTGCGATTCCCGCGCAACTCTTTCCGACGGATATCGATCGCACTTTCAAGACTCCGTTCACCAGCAGTTTCAGCATCGGCGTCCAGCGTGAGATCAAAAACTTCGTGATCGAAGTGGATTATTATCATCGCAACATGAACAACCTGCTTGGTTTACGCCAAACCAATACTTCGTTTGCGTCGCGCGCCTCGACGCGCCAGTTTCTACCGCCATTTACCGCGGGACCGATTCGAACTTTTGGTCCATGGTATGAAGGCACTTATGACGGCATAGTGGTCAGCTTCACTCGGCGCTTTGCGAGGCGTTTCAGCTTGAGTGGCAACTATGCTTACGCGCACGAAATCGATAATCAACTCGGGATCAACTCGCTACCGTCCGACAGCTTTGTGGGCGTGGCGCCGATTGTTACCGAGACTGGCACGGGCAGGACCAACGAGCACAGCTCATTCGTGCGGGCCAACGGGCGTTTTGTCGAGAAGGCGGGCACGTTCGTCAATGGACCCGATCTCGATAAAGGTCCGTCTGACCTGTCGGTGGATCACACTTTTC
>JAICQI010000161.1 GCA_025937955.1 Pyrinomonadaceae bacterium | reverse complement strand
TTAGACTAATTCTAATTCCAAGATTTGTCAAGAAGCCGCGGATTTGACGGATTTGTAAAAGCGGATTTTCACAGATGGGGGTGGGTTTTGGCGAAGGCGATTATGCGATCGACGTAGCTTTCGAAGGGTGGGCAGTGGATGCCGTGGGGAGCAAGGAGGTGTTGTGCCTGGGTGGAGTCGTAGAGCTGTTTGACGAAGAAGTAAGGGACGGCGTGGTGCGGCAGGCCCGTGATGCGTGGGGATGGTGGCAGCATCAGGAAGAAGCGTACCCACTTTGCGGGGGCGGTGATCTTCGAGCGATGGCCGTCAATCGACTTGGCAATCGCGTTGAAGAGTTGATTTGTTGATAACGGTGCGGGATCGGCGAGTTGTAAAGTCTTTCCAATCGCTCGTTCCTCGAAAGCCAGTGCGGCCATTGCGTCAACTACAAAGTCCACTGGAACGAGGTTCAGGCTCACTTCGTGATTGCCGATATTTATCTGCGAGAGCACGCTGGGCCAGCGAAGGAGATAATGAATCAGGTAATAAACGCCGTCGTACTTGCCGGTCTCGCCGCTTCTCGAATCACCGCAAACGACTGCCGGACGGTGAATCGTCACCGGCAGATCGTTCTTCGCTGAGTCAACTTCCTGTTCCGCAAGATTTTTCGACTCTTCGTAAAAGTTGCGATAGCCGGCGTCGTGTCGCAGCTCGGTCTCGAGGATCACTCCCTCGCGTTTCCCTGCCACGTAACACGTCGAGACGTGATGAAACTGGCGCAGGCGCGGGATTGTACGCGCCAGGGCAACGACGTTCCGCGTGCCCCCAACATTTACCCGCATGGCAATGTCTTCGGAGACCGCAAGATCGTAAACGGCGGCAAGGTGAAAGACGCGCGTGGTCTGTTGTTGGACCAGCTCGAGATCTTCAGCAGTCAACGCGAGGCCCGGTTCGCTAATGTCGCCCTCGACGATCCTGAAATCACCAACACTCTTCCCGCTGAGTTGAGCAAGCCGCCGGATCTCTTCAACTGCACGTGACCGAAGCGACGGCTGCACCAGCAGAATGAAATCGCACCCTTTGCATGCGAGTCGTTCCAGCAGGCGATTGGCGATAAAACCCGGAAACCCGGTTATGAACAGCGTTTCTCTATCCGGCATCGATTACCCTGAGTATAATTCACACCCAAACTACCTTACGATTCGGAAAGGTCAAACACACACATGAACCCCCATTTGAAGTTGGCACGCCGGACGGCGTTGGCTCTGGCGCTTTTAGTCGCGGCGATCTTCTCGATTGCCGCGCAGGACAAGACCCAATGCAACGTCAAAGTAACGCTGTTGCAGGTGAACGACGTCTATCAGTTTGCTCCCGTCGATCAAGGTACCAGAGGCGGCCTCGGCCGCATCATGACGCTCAAGAAGTCTATCCAGCAGGAGAACCCAAACACGCTGCTGCTGATGTCGGGCGACACCATCTCGCCGTCTGTGGAGTCGATAACTTACAAGGGCGCGCAGATGATCGAGGCCTGGAACGCCATCGGTCTCGACTACGCGACTTTCGGCAATCATGAATTTGATTTTGGACCAGACGTGCTGAAACAGCGAATCGGGGAGTCGAAGTTTGGCTGGATCGCGGCGAACGTTGTCGACAAAACGTCGAACCAACCGTTCGGCAATGCGAAGCGATTCGTGGTGCGCGAGTTTGGCGGAGTGAAGGTCGGAATTTTTGGCCTGGTGCTGCCGGAAACAAAGATAACTTCAAAACCCGGAAACAACGTCGAGTTTCTCAATCCCTGCGACACTGCCAAGGAGATCGTCTCCGAGCTTCACGGGCAGGGCGTCAAGGTGGTCGTCGCCCTGACGCACCTCTCGATGCGCGAAGACAAAGAGGTCGCTCGTTGTGCGGGCGTCAACTTGATCATCGGTGGACACGAACACACGCTACTCGAATCGCATGCAGGCAACGCGCCGATTTTCAAGATGACTTCCGACGCGCGCGAGCTTGGCCGCATCGATCTCAACATCTCCCCGACGGGCGAGCTCGAGAGCATAGATTGGAAAGTGATTCCCGTTGACAGCACGACACCCGAAGCGCCGGAATTCGCGGCGATCTATCGCAAGTACGCCTCGTTGCTGGCTGAGCTCGCCTCACCTATCGGGAGCACGCGCGTGGCGCTCGACGCGCGCAGCAAGGAAAATCGCACGCGGGAAACTAATGTCGGCAATTTCATCACCGACGCTTTTCGTAAAGCGACGACCGCCGACGTGGGATTCATGAATGGCGGTTCGGTTCGTGCCGACAGCATCATCGGGCCGGGGAAGCTTACCCAGCGAGATCTGCTCTCGATGCTGCCATTTAAAAATAAACTCGTTAAGATCGAAGTGACCGGCGCTACGTTGCGCGCGGCGCTGGAGCACGGCGTGAGTCGCAGCGCGGAAGATTCGGAGCCGGGAGGGTTTCCGCAAGTCTCCGGAATCCATTTTACTTTTGACGCGAGTCGACCGCCGGGGTCGAGGGTTGTCGAAGCCAAGGTTAATGGCCTGCCTCTCGACGATGCGAAGAAGTACTCGTTGACGACGACCACATTCACCGGGCTCGACGGCGGCGACGGTTACACGATGTTCAAGGGATCGATGGTGATCATCCCACCCGATCGAGCTCCTACCGATGCTGAGGCAGTGAAAAAAGCCATCGGCACGAGACCGATTGCTCCGAAGGTTGAAGGACGCATCAAGCGATTAGACGTAACTCAGAAGTCTGGTGCAAACTGTAACTAGGTGAGTTTTATGGACACCTACGACGACACGGCAGCCGCGAAACGTTTTGAAGCCAATCAGCTTTTCCACGAGGCTTACGAGGCGCAGCTCGAACACGATTACGACCGGGCCATCGAGCTCTACAAGCGCTCCATTGAAACTTACCCAACCGCGGAAGCTCACACCTTCCTCGGTTGGGTTTACAGTTTTCAGAAGCGTTACGACGAGGCGATCGAAGAGTGCCTGGAAGCGATTCGGGTGGACGAGACGCTTGGGAATCCTTACAACGATATCGGCAGTTACTTGCTCGCGCAGGGAGACCCGTACGGATCGGTGCGTTGGTTCAAGCGGGCGTTGTTAGCGCCGCGGTACGAGTCGTATGCGTTTCCGCATTTCAACCTGGGGCGGGTTTATGAAAGTCGGCGCCAGTTTCTCGAAGCCGCTCGACACTACGGCCTCGCCCTCGAGCAAAAACCCGACTTCACTGAAGCCGCAGTCGCACTGAGAAGAATGCAGGCAAGGCTTAATTGAGCCACAGATTTGGCTGATCTGTTAAATCGATTTACACAGATCAGTGTAAATCTGTGATTACGATCTTCTCGCCGAGCTCGTCGACTGCAACGTAGATCACTTCCGCTTCCGTGACGCGCACGCGCTCACTCTTCCCGAGTCGTTCCACTTCGACCACTACGCGCACCGTTATTGAAGTCGTCCCCACTCGCACCGTCTCCGCATAAAAACTCACCAGGTCGCCCACGAACACGGGCTTGTGAAAGATCACTTCCTTCATCGCTACCGTCACGAAGCGTTCCATTCGCGTATGACGATGCGCCTCGATCGCACCGGCAGTGTCAATGTAACTCAGAATCACACCACCGAAAATCGTGCCTCGCGAATTCGTGTCGCGCGGCAGCAGTGTGATCCGGATCGCGGGGTCTGTGTATTCATGCATACCTTTATCCGTAATGCTCCATGGCCCATTCTGTAATGACGCGTTTGAGCTCGTTCAGGCTGTCGTCAAAGAAGTGTCCCGCGCCGGGAACGACGACCAGGCGCACGGTTGTGTTTTTTTCGAGCTCTGCCGCCAGTTTTCTCACGTCCTCCACATCTCCAAACTCATCGTTTTCTCCGTGAACCAACAGCAAAGGCTTTCGGCAGGCGCGCAGGAAATCGAAGTCATACTTCTCGAGTGGTGTGCCGATGCCAATCAAAAACGCCACGCGAGGATCGTGAATGCCGACTTCCAGTCCGACGCGGGCACCGAACGAGAATCCGCAGAGAGTTATCCGCTGGCCCGGATAATGTGAAGACAGGTAATCGAGACCGGCGCGGACGTCATCGAGTTCGCCGCGTCCTTCGTCGTGTGTACCAGTGCTTTGACCGACACCACGAAAGTTGATTCGCAGGACTGTGAGGCTGGCATCATTCAGAGCGGCAGCGGCACGAAATACAACTTTATTGTGCATCGTGCCGCCGCCGAGTGGATGTGGATGTAGGACCAGGGCCACGCCTTTGGATGGACCCTGGCGAGGCTCTTTGAGAATTGCTTCTAGCTGCCCGTGTCCGACAGGAATAAAGAGATTGCCGGCTGGATACATCTGGGCCGAACTAACCTTCTTCGCTGGAAGCTTCGGATTCGCCGCCCATGCTTTCAGTGGACGACTCTGAGCCCATGGATTCCGGCGCTGCGTAGGTTTCCACTATTGGCGGAGCTACTGCCGCAGTCTTCCTGGACCGCTTCTTCGTCCCTCCTCGCTTGCCACCGCCACCCTTGCTGGTCCGTTTCGTTGCCGCCTTCTTTGTTCCCTTCTTTGCTGCTTTCTTGCCGCCGCCGCCCTTCTTTGTAGACTTCCTGGCCGCCTTCTTAGTCGACTTCTTTGCTCCGCCTCTGGACTTTGATTTTGACGCGCTCTTCTTTGCCGCTTTCTTGCCACCTTTGCGCGCGCCTCTGGACTTCTTGCTACCTTTTTTGGCTGCCATTGGGGTTCGCTCCTTTGTTGTTTTGAGTTTGGTGCAACGTAACAAAATAATTTAATGCTGTCATCATGTTTTTCCTCTCTTGCAATCAGAGAAGAATGATCCAAAATTCAAGAGTGCTGTAGACACCATCGAGCGTTTCGGCTACAGTAAACTTGCTCTCCACACAATACGCGGTCTGGCATAAAAAGCTGCGGAAAGGCTGCCTCGATGCAAGATTATTACTCATCCTGCGTTGGTACTGTTTATCAGCCATCCTCTCTCTATCTCAGCCAGTTTTTACAAAGCCACGCCAACCACTCGTCCGACCTTGGTCCCGATAGCGAGGTCCTGCACAGCGAACCACGAGAGCGCAGAAGAGCGCTGGTCGTTGACGATGTGGCTGACGTTACCGAGATGCTGGCCGTCGTCTTGACCCACGCCGGTTATTCCGTGGTGACCGCAGCCTCCGCGCCCGCCGCACTCAAGGCCGCGCGCGAGCGCCAGTTTGACGTCATCATCTCCGATATCGGCATGCCCGAGATGAACGGTTACCAGTTGGCCCGAGAAGTGAGACAGTTGCCCGGTTATCAGACTGTTCCGATGGTGGCCGTCACCGGCTACTCGATGTTCGACGACAAGGAACGCTCGACCAACGCCGGCTTCAACGCCCACATGACCAAGCCGATCGATCCCCGAGCGCTACTCGACCTGATCGAACAACTGTGAGCTCCACAACATGAGACAGTTGAGCGATTGATGACGACTTCCTCCGGCAAACTCTCCTGGGTTAAATCCGAATCATTCATCCGAATCCTTCAGTTTTTAGCCGGCATCGTCGCCATTGGCATCATTTTTTACCTGCTTCAGTTCTCAACCACAGCCATCTGCTGCGGCGATTTCGACGGTTACTATCACGTCCAATGGACGCGCGAGCTCTGGATGTCGATGAAGAGCAAGGCATTTCCCCCGGCATTTCCATGGCTGCCACTCACGACGCTGAATCCGAAAGACTACGTAGACCATCACCTGCTGTTCCACATCTTTCAGATACCTTTCGTCGTGTTTTCAGATCCGCGTTTGGGCGCGAAGATCGCGTCAGCAATCTTCGGCGGCCTGGCGGTGTTCTCGTGCTATTGGCTGTTACTGCGATATCGCGTGCGGTATCCGCTGGTCTGGTTAGTCGCTTTGCTGGCCTGTTCCGCGCCGTTTCTGTTTCGGATGAACATGGCCAAAGCGCCGCCGCTGGCGATTGTTTACCTCGTTATCGCGATTCACCTGTTCTTTCAACGAAAACATCTTCGGAATTACTGGCCACTGTTGCCGCTGGCGTTGATCTTCACCTGGACTTACGACCTGTTTGTGCTGCTCGTGATGGCGACGGTTTTCTGGGTCATCACCATTGCGATAACTGAGCTGAGATTTGAATGGCGGCCATTGGTTTTCGTGCTGGTTGGCTGCGCTGCGGGAATGATCCTCAACCCGTATTTTCCGCACAACCTGCAACTGCTCGTCGAGCACATGGAGATCAAGCTCACCATGTCAGACTTCAACACGAAGGTGGGCTCCGAATGGTACCCGTACGATTCGTGGGAGTTTCTGGGAAACTCTGCCGTCGCCTGTATCGCGATGCTGGTCGGCTACATCAGCTTCGAGCCTTCAGAACGCAAACGAGCGCACTACCCGATCTTCTTCCTGCTGTTTTCAACGGCGCTGATGATCATGACTGCACGTTGGAAGCGGATCGCGGAATACTGGCCTCCGTTTGCAGTGCTGTTCGCTGCTTTCTCACTTCAGCCATGGCTGGAGGGGCTGCGTCCATATCCAAGGCGCCTGCCGCCGGATTTACTGGAAGAGCTGAAACCATTTTTCGATCGTGAAGACAAGACAGAAAAAGTCTCTTTCGAACTGCTCAGACATGGCGCGGCGGCCGTTGTCGCGCTGGTCTTGGGTGTTTTTCTCTACTTCAACCTGACCGCGACGGAGAAGGAGATTGCGCAAAGCGAGCCTCACGATCATTATCGAGCCGGCGCGCAGTGGCTAAGAAATAATGTTCCGCCGGGACAAATCATCTTCAACACTGACTGGGACGACTTCCCGCGTCTGTTTTACTACGCTCCTTCGCATCACTACGTCTCGGGGCTAGATCCGAGTTATCTCTTCGACAAAGATCCGGACCTCTCTCGTCTCTACGATCGCATCACACTGGGCCAGGAACAGGATCCTGGGCCATTGATTCGCGATCGCTTCGGCGCGCGGTACGTTTTTTCAGACAATCTGCATCACGACTTCTTCGATCAGGCGCGCGCGAGCGGCTGGTTTGATATTGTTTATGAGGATACGGAATGTACGATCATGTACATCCGGGATGAGAAGCTCGTGGAGAATCCTCTGGGAGAGCCTGGCGATGAATGAATTACGGTGCTTGTTGCTGTTGGTCGTTGTCTTGCTCTTCGGTGCTTGCGGCGGCGGTACGCCTACGGACACCTCTAATTCCAGTCCGGCTCCGGCAGGGTCGCCGACGCCTGCTCCATCGCCACTCACCGGCTTCGAGAAGGACATGCAATATATCCGCGATGGTGGTTATACATACGTCTGGATCTTTTCACGAAAAGACGGCAAGCCGCTCGATAGAGACGACGGCGCGTTTCTCAGAACCAACGCGCCACAGGTAGTCGATTGGGTGACGACGGATGAGGGGCGAAAGGTAATCGCGGGGACAAACTTCAATCTCGAAGAGGGGAACCTGGAGGCGCTGAAGAAACGATTCGTAACTGAGGACTACACCGGCAAGTGAACGCTGATTAACGCGGATTTAAAACGATCTTTCCAAATTGGCCGCGGTTCTCCATTAATTCGTGGGCCTGGCGCGCTTCGCTGAGCGGCAATACGCGATCGACGATTGCGCGAATCTTTCCCTGCTTAACAAACTTCATCGCTTCCAGCAGCTCGGCTTTCGAGCCCATGAATGATCCGAGCAGTGTCAGATGTCGATAGAAAACCTGCCTCAGATCTGTGTGGGCATCGAAGCCGCTTGTGGCGCCGCAGGTTACTAGCCGTCCGTTGTTTTTGAGAGCGGCGATCGATCCGGGCCATGTCGCGGCACCGGTGTGTTCCACGACTACATCGACACCGCGGCGCTCAGTCAGTCGCCTCACTTCCTTCGGCCAGTCGTCGCGACTGTAGTTGATAGTCTCATCAGCGCCGAGCTCGCGCGCTTTCGCGAGTTTTTCGTCAGTGCTCGCGGTCGTGATCACGCGTGCACCGCGCAGTTTCGCAATCTGAATCGCGATTGAACCGACGCCACTGCCGGCAGCGTGTACCAGCACGTCCTCGCCCGGTTGCACGTTTGCTCGCGTCACCAGCATGTGCCAGGCAGTCACGGTGACCAAAGGCAACGCCGCCGCTTCGGGCCAGCTCAGTTCGCTTGGTTTCGGGATGACGTTGGCTCCGGGAACCGCCGCCAGCTCTGCGTAACCACCGTTGCGACGATACCCGATCATGTCGTACTCGCGACAAAGATTGTCCTGGCCGCTGAAACATGCCTGGCAATGCCCACAGGAACCGCCCGGCTGGACCATCACTTCATCGCCGGCCTTGACCCAGGTGACGAGCTCTCCGACTTCACGCACAACGCCCGCGACGTCGCATCCCAGAATGTGTGGCAGTGGAATCTCGATCCCAGGCATGCCGTTGCGCACAAAGATGTCGAGATGGTTCAACGCGCAGGCTTTCACTTCCACCAGCACTTCATTCGCGCGGATCACCGGGTCGGGCACATCGGTGTACTCGAGCACCTCCGGTCCGCCATGCTGTCTGAAGATGGTGGCTTTCACGGCTGTGCGCTCACTTTATGGCTTGTTCGCGCGCGTGATACGAGGAACGAGTGAGCGGGCTCGATTCGACGTGATGAAATCCCAGAGACATCCCAATCTCGCGCCACTTGGCAAACTCTTCCGGAGTGACGTAGCGCTCGACCGGTAAACGGCGCGCGTGCGGCTGGAGATACTGGCCGATAGTCATGATGTCGCAGGAAACCGAACGCAGGTCATGCATGAGAGCGACGACTTCATCGAAGGTCTCGCCCAGTCCAACCATGATGCCGCTCTTCGTCAACATCCCGCGGCCTTCTCGATCACGCCTGGTCGCAGCACGCTGTAGCAACGTTAACGACTGTTGATAGACCGCATCGGGACGGACGCGTCGGTACAGTCGCGCGATAGTTTCGGTGTTGTGGTTCAGCACGTCGGGTTGCGCGTCGAGCACGGTATTGAGCGCGGCTTCATCGCCGTTGAAGTCCGGAATGAGCACTTCGATCTTGCACTCGGGATTCGCGGCGCGCACTTCGCGAATCGTTTCGGCCCAGTGTGCGGCGCCGCCGTCGGGCAGGTCATCGCGGTTGACTGAAGTGATCACTGCGTGAGCGAGGTTCAAGTGATGCACAGCCTCGGCAACGTGACGCGGCTCGTCCCTGTCGAGGAGTCCCGGCTGTCCTTTGCCCACGGCACAGAAGCCACAATGACGCGTGCAGATGTCGCCGCCGAGCATGAAGGTCGCGGTCCGATCGGTCCAGCATTCAAAAATGTTTGGACAGCGAGCTTCCTGGCAAACTGTGTGCAGGTTGAGACCTTCGATGAGCTGCAGCACCTGGTTCTGATTGGTCGGGTCGCCCAGGCGGATGCGTAGCCATTCAGGCTTGGGTTGACGGACCTTCTGATTGTTGCTGATTACACGGAGTTCGCGGGCCAATTGATTACCTCTGTAAGGATTTTACGTGCTTTGGCGGCGTAAGCAAAATGGGCCAATGATGACACGGATTTAGAAAGAGTATAAGCTGAGCGCGCCCAAAGCCCGGAAGTGCTTGAAAGGAGATATCCGCGGATGAAATCCCTTATCGCTACCTGTTGTCTGGTTCTCGTCACAATCCAAATTGTTAACGCTGATATTGCGAAGCCCAAACAGCCGGAAAAGGCCGCCAAGTATGCGCTGCACACGAGCCTGGAAATCGTGCCC
>JAICQI010000272.1 GCA_025937955.1 Pyrinomonadaceae bacterium | reverse complement strand
CGTGGGCTCCTTTAGAAATAAACAAGTCTGGAAGCGGGGGTTGCCCCTGCTCGCCCTTTTTATCGGCAGCTGGCCCTCTTCCTGATTTGTTCTTTTTTCGTGGGCGCCTGGCTAGACAACAAGTCAGGAAGAGGGGCTTGCCCCCGCTTGTGGAAGCTCTTGCTTACCGTCGTGAGACACTGTATAACCAACTTGATAACCCCCAATAGCATGAATATCTAAGAGGAAGCGCCAAGCTTTCTCTGTTTCAGTTGAGGAACAAGGAGACCCGTCAATGTCTGAAGAACGCAGGAGTCCACACAACACCGAGAGCGACGAATCCGGTTTGCTGCTGTCCGTAGATCCAATCTCTGAACGCTCTGTTGATTTCACGCCGCTCAGCGACGATAACGACACCGTGGACACAGCGGACACGGACGCCGAGGACAACGTCGGAGACACCGACGGCACCGATGCTGCTGATACTGACACAGCGGATGACGCTGACGGTACAGACTAACTACATGCGCGGCGTTGAATTTAATGGACGCGCAAGCTCCTATGAGGTTGGAGCAACTTCTTAGTCCGCTCACGGTCGACGAGTTTCTCACGAACTTTTGGGGCCGGACTTTCAAACACGTCCCGGGAACTCCTGACAAGTTCTCCCACCTCTTTCCCTGGCAACGTTTCAACGAGGCGCTGGAGCAGCACCGGCTCGACTTTCCCCGCGTTCGACTAACACGCGACGGCGAAAGACTTCCGCCCGGCAGTTACATCAGCCATAGCAACCCCGGAAGAAAACGGGTCGCCGTCCCACGCCTTCGTTACGAAAAACTCACGCAGGAATTAAACAGTGGAGCAACTTTAGTTCTCGATGCGGTTGACGAGTTGTACGAACCACTGCGTGCCGTGGCAGAAGCTTTAGAGCTTTTCTTTCACGAGCGCATTCAAATTAACGCCTATGCCGGCTGGAGGACCTCACGCGGTTTTGATCTCCATTGGGATGATCACGATGTCTTCATTCTTCAAGTCACTGGTCGCAAGCAGTGGATGGTCCACGGCATGACGCTGGCGTATCCGCTTGCAGGCGATCCTAAAGAACCGAAACCAACAGAACCACCACTGTGGGATCACATACTCGAACCGGGCGGTCTTCTCTATAGTCCGCGTGGCTTTTGGCACGTTGCTTATCCGCTCAACGAACCGACATTACATTTAACGGTAGGAGTACATAACCGCGCTGGCTTAGACCTGTTGCGCTGGCTCGTGAACAGGATGCGATCGAGTGAAACGTTCAGAATGGATCTGCCACGCTTTGCCACACGAGAAACGATTCACGCGCACCTGATGCAAATGCGAAGTGAACTGTTAGCAGAATGGGATGACGACATTCTGAATCGTTACTTTGCGGATCTCGATGCGTCGGCTATTGCACGGTCGCACCTGAGTCTGCCCTTGTCGGACAGTTTGCCGTCAGCGAATATGCTTGTCAGGTTACTTGCCCCACGTCCACTCGATCTCAAAATTGAATCAGGAGTCGTTTGCTTTACGTCTCAGCGAAAGAATTGGCGCCTGGCAGTTGAGGCATTGCCTATACTTCGCCACCTGGACAAACACCGGGTTTGTTCTGTTTCCGAATTGTGCGAAGTAGCGAAAAACGAAATTGATGAGCGACGACTGAAAATTTTTTTGAAAGAATTGCTGATGAATGGATTAGTCGCGATCGTGGAGCCGTAATGTCTGAGCAGCTACCGGCTTTCTGTTCTTTACGATCTCAGGAAGCCGCAGAGAAACCTTTTGGTACCGCATCGATCGGAGACGCATGGCTCCTGCTCGAATACGCGCGACCGTGGGGCGCGAAGGCATTTAGCGAGAGTGCACTTCCGGAAGCAGTGAAAACTCACCTGTCCGGAGTGATGAAGAGGGTGCCTCGTTCCCGGGTGTTGTTGATCAAGCGGACGAGAAGAGTTAAAGGGCCACTTAGTCTCTTTGTGGTGCGGTCGCGTGAGTCGGTGTCGTCGATTCTTAAGTACGAGTTCTCTGAGTATGAGCAGTTGCTGGATCTCGACTTAACTTCAGCATTAGCTGGCGGCTCGCCTTCTGGCGCAACGCCATGGGAAAGTCCTCTTTTCCTCGTTTGCACACATGGGAAGCGCGACAAGTGTTGCGCAAAATTCGGCATTCCCGTTTACAAGACGATCAGGACCATGGTTGAGGAATCATCGGTTTGGGAGTGTTCTCATGTCGGTGGCGATAGATTTGCTGCGAACGTCATTTGCTTTCCGGATGGCATTTTCTACGGTCACCTCACGGAAGAAACCGCGAAACTCATTGTCAAAGAGTGTTACGAGCGCAGGATAGTATTAACAAACTTTCGCGGACGCTCCTGCTATCCCTATCCTGTTCAGGCGGCGGAATTTTTCGCTCGTCGTGAAACCGGATTCCGCGGGATTAGCGATCTGAAGTTTTTGACCTACGATCCGTTGAAGCCTAACGAGTGGCGAGTCAGGTTCTTTTCGGAGGTAGACGCGAAGGTCCACCAGGTTTCACTCAGGAGTCACCTGTCTGAATTTCAAAATACACTTACCTGTCATTCAAGTGAACCCCGGAGTGTGGTGCAATACTCTTTGATTGGGCACGAGATAGTGTAAGTTGAACATGTAATGGCTATCGTCCTGCAGAAAAGACACAAGTGTGCAAAACTTTCGCGTAATACAGCGCAAGTTCTCCGATTAAGAAATCGTCTGACTTGCGAACATTAATACCCCCACCTGTTTACCCCAGGAAAATACACGAACACATGGATAGGCATCGAGAACAGACAACATTGGGCCGCATGCTGACCCTTGATGCGATGCGCGGCGGGGCGGCATTGGCGGTGGTGACGTATCACGCGCTTGGCGTGGCGCCGCAGACCGCGTGGCACGGTTGGGAAGGGTTGTTGCCTCAAGTCACCGGTTACGTAGTTCACTTCGCATACGCCGGGATATACCTTTTCTTTGTCATCTCCGGGTATTGCATCCACCTCTTTTGGGCCAAATCGCGCGCGGCCGGCGTGCAATCGCCAGTGATCAATTTCTTCACCTTCTGGAAACGGCGAGTGCGCCGCTTGTACCCGCCGTATATCGCGGCGCTGGTCCTGTATCTCTGCTACCTGGCCTATAAAACTCCCGTTCATGTCACTGGCTCTTACGTGTGGGACGTTGTGCTTCACGTGTTCATGTTGCACAACCTCGATCCGCGAACTGCCTACAGCATCAACGGCGCTTTCTGGACGCTCGCGATCGAAGAACAACTGTACCTCGCTTATTTCCTGTTACTCTTCCTGCGCATTCGTTACGGATGGGCCAAGACGCTGGTGTTGTGTTTTTCCGCGCGCGTAGTCTGGTTAATTATGAGCCGCTCTTTGGGCCACTCCTTTGGAGTTGAGATTCCGCTCGGAGAGGCGGCCGCTACGAATTGGTTTATCTGGGCATTGGGAGCACTAAGCGTTGAGGCAGCTTTGGGAGTAACAAAACTTCCTGCATGGTGTTACAAAATTCGAGCGGCGGCTGTAGCCCTGGGTTGCGCAATGGCCCTGGCTCAGATCTTACCAATGCTCGACCATTCAACGTGGGTACATGACATCGGTTGGCTCATGATGCATCCCGCCTGGGGTGTCGGATTTTTCGTTCTCGTCAACTATTCAGTCGCGGCCGAAAAGCGCTGGCAACTGATATCGCGTGTGCCAATCCTGGTCAGTATGCTGGCGCCAATTGGGCTGATCTCATACTCACTCTATCTGACTCATTCCTTCGTACTAATGCACTGGTACTGGTTCGGTTTTACACAACTGCACATTCTCTCTATCTCGCTAGTAATAATGACACCGCTGTCCGTCGTCTTCGCATGGGTGTTCTTCCGTGTCTGTGAGCGACCGTTTATGAGACCGCCGGTGAAAGCTCCGGTGCAGACACACAATAACCCGCAGGTTGATCGCGCCCCGATGGAAACCAGTCTGGAAGTTATGTCACCACGCTAAAAAACGCTTCCGGGAAACAAATCGGCCTTCAAAGTCATTGTCTTTGAGAGGACATGATGACTTATCGAAAGGAGGCTGAAAAACCATGAACTCGGATCCAAACACGTCGAGTTCTTCAGCAAAATGGGAGCTTACGAAGCTTT
This sequence comes from Pyrinomonadaceae bacterium, assembly GCA_025937955.1. Lineage (GTDB taxonomy): Bacteria > Acidobacteriota > Blastocatellia > Pyrinomonadales > Pyrinomonadaceae > PSRF01. The sequence continues at coordinate 3,353 of JAICQI010000272.1, read as the reverse complement.
TGCTCCCGACCTTGGCCACAGCACTAATTGGATTTGGCATCTGGAACGAGCAAACCAAGATTCAGACTGCTGTTGATCAAAATAATCAATATCTGAGAACGCAACTGGCTTTGGGAGAGGAATACTACAGACGACGGCTTACAGTTTATGAAAATACCTGCCGTCAGGTTGCTGAAACCAAAACAGCGTTAGATCAGGCCGGGATTACGCCAGAATTTGAGACTCATGCAGTTACGATGATGGCGGAGTTCGACAAGCTGCGGAAGGTGAATACGCTCTATTGGAGCCCCAATCTTGAAAAACAACTTGGCAAGCTTTGGTGGTTGGGCATCGATAAGCTCCGAGGTCGGAAGTTTGATGACAACCAACTCGAGGACACGATCATGAGCGAGATCGCAGGGCTTCACGAGCAAATGAGGCAAGACTTACAGATACCGGAAATTGGCAGAGCTCTGAACGGAGCAAATAATCGTCATCAGTGAGGTATGACCATGGCTAAAAGATTCCTACCCTTCGCAATAGTGTTCTGGCTTCTGGTACTTTCCGTTGGGGGTCAGGTCAATAACTTTGCGGCAGACTCTGCTCCTGCATGTCAAGCTGGGCCGCAGTGTGCCGACTCCCCAAACGGCTGTAAAGCGCCAGTCAAATACCTGGGTGAGACGGACCGCTGTGCCTGTTTCTCATGTGAGTATGGCCGGCCGAGTCAAAGAATACTGTGTACGTCGAATGAAGCAGACAAGAGGACGTTCATGCTCATGACGAAGAGAACTCCGTAATAGCAAACAGTAGGGGCGGCTCTCCGTGAGCCGCCCCAGCGAGGCGCTAACCTACCGCATCTCGGCAAACCAGCGGCGCTCGATCCATTTCGTCAATTCAAGCACGGGCGACACTGTTAACGCGGCGCCAATGATGATCACCCAATCCCACCAGGGCAGCGCGACGGTGCCGAAGGTCATTTCCAAAAGCGGCACGTACAGTATCAACCCCAGCATGACCAGCTCCCACAGAATCGCAAGGTTGAGCCATTTGTTTGCAAATGGTTGGTGCAACACTGAAAGTCGATCGGAGCGGAAGTTGTACGCTTTGAAAAATTGAATCAGGACCAGCGACACAAACGTCATCGTCATCGCCTCTGCCACCGGGCGTCCAGAATTCAAAGCCCAGATAAACAGACCCAGATTAACGATCGCCGACCAGATGCCGCCGGCCAGCATCAACAGCACCACCGGTCTGGTGAAGATACCCGTGCGCGGATCGCGGGGACGGCGCTGCATCAGCCCGTCCTCGGGTGGGTCAACTGCCAGCGCAAGTGCGGGCAATCCATCGGTCGCGAGATTCACGTAGAGAATCTGGACCGCGGTCAACGGAAGCGGCAAACCTGCCAGAGTTGCTCCTGCCATTAACCCGATCTCGCCGATGTTCGACGACAAGAGATACATCAAATACTTCTTGATGTTACTGAAGATCCCGCGACCTTCTTCAACCGCAGCAACGATCGACGCGAAGTTGTCGTCGGTGAGCGTCATCGCGGATGCTTCTTTTGAAACATCGGTCCCGGTGATGCCCATCGCGATGCCGATGTCAGCCTTCTTTAGCGCCGGCGCATCATTCACACCATCGCCCGTCATCGCGACTACTTGCCCGCGATTCTGAAGCGCGGTCACCACCCGCAGCTTGTGCGCCGGCGACACGCGCGCAAACACCTCGATCGACTCGACCTCACGCTCGAGTTGCGCATCGTCCATCGCTTCCAGTTCGTCGCCATTAACAACATGACCTTCCTTGCTCAACCCCAACTCCGTGGCAACAGCCTTCGCGGTGAGTGGATGGTCGCCGGTGATCATGATCACTTTGATCCCGGCTTCCTCACATTTGCGCACCGCGGCCTTTGCTTCACGACGTGGCGGATCGATCATTCCGGCAAGACCAAGCAGCGTCATGTCGCTCTCTGCATTTTTCACCGTAGCCTGCGGTTTATACGCCACTGCCAAAACGCGTAACGCCTCTCCCGCCATTTCCTGTGCGCGCTCGAGCACTTCTGCGCGGCGTACGTCATCGAGCGGCTCTACTCCAGTTTCCGTCAACTGTGAAGCACACGATTGCACGATCACTTCGGGTGCACCCTTCGCGTACGCAACCACACCGCCCGGCGTTTGGTGCAGAGTCGTCATGCGTTTGGTTTCCGCAGTGAAAGGGATCTCGGAAACACGGGAGAACTGTGCGTCGAGCGCGGGTTTGTTGAGACCAGCTTTCGCGGCCACGACTACCAGCGCGCCCTCAGTCGGATCACCTTTGACTTCCCACGTACCGGAACCGTTCTTTTGTTCGACACGCGCGTCCGACGCGAGCACAGCAGCCTGCAACATCATCGATAGCGGCTCCGACTTTCCGACACCGGAACCGTTCATCGAAAAGTTCCCACTGGGTTCGTAGCCTCTGCCAGAGACCTCGATCATGTGACCCGCAACATAGAGACGCCGCACAGTCATTTCGTCTTTAGTCAACGTGCCGGTCTTGTCAGAACAAATGACTGAAGTGCTGCCAAGAGTTTCGACTGCGGGAAGACGGCGAATCAGCGCGTTGCGACGAACCATCCTTTTCACGCCGAGCGCAAGCGAGATCGTGACAACTGCCGGCAGTGCTTCAGGCACAACTGCCACCGCCAGCGCCACGCCAAAGATCAACATCTCGACGAAAGGCTGGCCACGAAACAACCCGAGGGCAACAATGACGGCGACGACGACAAACGCGGCGCGCGCCAGTGATTTGCCGATGCGATCGAGGTTCTTCTGTAACGGTGTCTTCGCAGTCTCTACCTCTCCAAGCAACCGCGCGATCTTGCCGAACTCGGTCGACATAGCGGTGGCAACAACGAGCGCGCGGCCGCGGCCGTACGTAACGGCGGTGCCGGCAAACGCCATGTTTCGTTGATCGCCGGTAGGTAATGTTTCTTCGTGAAGCGGATTTGAATGCTTCTCTACGGGAGCTGATTCACCGGTCAGTGCGGCCTCGACCGTTTGCAGATTCACTGCTTCCGTCAAGCGTGCGTCGGCGGGGACCTTGTCACCAGTCGACAAGACAATGACATCACCAGGCACGAGATCGCGCGCGGGCACGCGTTCATCACGCCCATCGCGGATCACGGTCGCGGAAGGCGCCGCCATCTCACGCAGTGCTTCAATGGCGCGCTCGGCGCGAAACTCTTGTATGAAGCCAAGGATCACGGCGAAAAGCACGATAACCGTAATCGCAATGGCCTCGACGCCATGGCCCAGGAACGCCGAGAGCGCCGTGGCGAGTAGCAGAATAATGATGAGGACGTTTTTGAATTGTTCGAGCAGGATGGTCCACGG
>JAICQI010000339.1 GCA_025937955.1 Pyrinomonadaceae bacterium | reverse complement strand
TATCTACTTCTGATCGCAATGAGGCTGCAGGAAGGCACAGAGCACCAAACGCTAACGCTCACGACTGTAAGTAATTGTTCGAAAGTAAGTTATTGGTCGGGGCGAGAGGATTCGAACCTCCGACCTCTCGGTCCCAAACCGAGCGCACTACCAGGCTGTGCTACGCCCCGAAGAAGTTAGGCATTCTAAGAGGCGTGTAAGGGTTGGTCAAGTTTAGCCGCAGATTTACGCGGATGACCGCAGATCAATCTGTGTTCATCCGCGTGAATCTGCGGCTAAAAATTCTTTTGTTTGGACTAATGCCAGGGCGCGGTGGCTGATGTGGTTTTTGATGGCCTCGGGGAGTTCGGCGAAAGTTTGGGTGTGGCCGTCGGGAATGAAGAGGGGATCGTAGCCGAAGCCGCCGGTGCCGCGAGGGGCGAATGTGATCGTGCCGTGACAGATGCCTTCTGAGACGTTAAGGACTGCTCCTGCGGGGTCGGCGATTGCGACCACGGAGACGAAACGAGCGCGGCGATCGGGGTTGCTCGTTTTAGAGAGTTCTGACAGCAGTAGTTCCCGTCGACCGGCGTCGGAAGCGTTCTCGCCAGCGTACCGCGCGGAGTGAACGCCGGGTGCCCAGTCGAGTGCAGCGACTTCTAAGCCGGAATCGTCGGCCAGCGCAATCAATCCTGTTGCGGTCGCATAATACCGGGCTTTTGAGATTGCGTTCTCGGAATACGTGACGCCGTTCTCCTCAGGCGATCCAACGTGATCGAAATCCTGAAGTGAATTAAACGACCAGCCCGAACCTTCAAGGATGCTCGTGATCTCTCTTAGCTTGCCAGGATTACGAGTGCCTAACAGAAGAATAGGCATGAGGTTAACGGCCCGACTGGAGCAGGGAAATGAAAGTGCTGAACTGCCCGAATGCAGAGCGCGTAGTGCGCTCGATGCCGAATGCATTCAAGCGAGTCTCGGTGGACGAGAAACCGAAGCGCCGTAAATTGTCCTGCAGCTTTAAGACTTCATCGTTCGAAAGTCGACGCCCCTGAAGCTGCAACAGCGTCGAGATGAAATTGTTAACGCGGGCCTCATCGTTGGCGACCGTGACGATCGGCGCCGAGCTCTCCTGGGCCGACTGCCTTAATTCCTTATCGTGAGTCTCAGCTTTATTTCGCAGCGCTACCAGACTTGCGCGCATGTTCTCAGTCTTGCCTAACAGCACATAGCCATCTGCAAAGATCGCCGTGAACTCCTTCGCCGGATTCGGATTCGACTCGAGGCCTGCGAGAATCTCACCCTTATCATCCTTAAAGACTTCCTGCGTCAGCGATCGCTTCAGCCTTGCTTCGTCATTCACACGCGCGACCAGAATCGAACCCTCCGCGCCTTGCGAAGGATTCAACGTCAACAGCGGCGGGCTCAACGTCGCCAACGCTTCTTTTGGATTGCTGATTCCATAAACCGAAAGACTGGACCGCAAAAGCGAACCGAAGAGAACCGCAGGCAATGCGTCGAGCTTGAAAGCGACCGCTGAATCGAGTGAGGTCCACGCTGCGGCCGGCGCCTTGTTGCGATAGATCGTGAGCGACTGAAATCCCTCCGGCACGAGCTTCCAAAAGTTTTCGTCTCGTTCCGCTACTTCAAACGCAGGCTGCAAACGCGAGACAACGCCCGGCTCGAGTGAAAAGAGGAATCGATCTTCAATTCCGCCCGGCGCTGAATTCGCGGTCCAGGCAACACCACGCAGCACCTTGCCTGCACTTACCGCAAGCAGTTGCTCCAACTGCTGATCTCCCGGCGACTGGCCCATCAGTAAAGGAGCAGCCCAGGAGAACAGTTTTGCGGAATTCGCCGGAGAGATGTAGCCGAAACCGAGACTATTTTCTTTGGCAACGCCCGCGCGCACTTTCAGCAACTCCGAATCGGTACCGATGCTCGGGCGCGCACCACGACGGACTTCCAGACAACTGCGAACTGCATTGTCTGAATTGCCGATAATGACAAGCGTGCCATCAACCACGCCCACGATCTTGCGCTCGCCTCCAGCCGTTGAGCACTCGATGTAATTTGCGTTCTCAGTGCGTTCAACGCACATCGAAGCCCCGTACGCGAAGTTTGCCAGGTGCTTTACGGCTTCGACCGCCGCCGGCTTTGTGCGCCACTGCGAGGTGTGAGTCTCGGCAATGATGGCGACCTCGGGTCTGACTTTGAGAGTGTCCTGCTCCTCGGAGGTGTTCAGCCCGACCACAACGAGGGCAACCTGCGAGCGCGCGAATAGGACGGCCGGCAATGGTCCGAGTCCGGCGCGCGCGGCAGTGGTCATAAAGCGATTGCGAGAAGCTGGTTTGCTTTGTGTGATCGGAGCAGCAGCTTGCCAGACGTCACTGTGCTGAATGGCCTGGGCCACTCCAGCAAGGTTGTTGAATTCAACGTAAACCAGTGCGTCGGCGGGCGCGTACTTGGCCATGTCGACCCGGGAAGGAAGGCTCCACCATAGAACTGCGGCGCCGATCAGAATTGTAAGCAACGCTAACGCAAGAAGGGGGCGGAGAAACTTCATTGCTGGGAATCGTAGCTTGTCTCACGCAAAGGCGCAAAGATGCAAAGAAGCAATTTGCTGCGACTTCGAGCCTGTGTTAAGTTTGCGCGCTTGGTACCCAGCCTATGACCTATCGTGAATTGTCTGCACAGGCCCTGGCAGAGCAGGACTACGACGGTTTTCTGACCGAGTTACAAACGTCACTGACAAACGGAAAAAAAGATCCCAACGAAGTCGTTCGCGACACTCTGTTTGAGATCTACTACGGCGCTGTGCAACCGGATCGAGAAAGACTGAGCCTGGCCGCGCGCACGGCCTTACACACTTTTGATCCGCGCAACATCGCCACCGAGCCGGAGTACTACACCGACATCGATCAGAAACGTTACGCTGAGCGCAAGCCGATGATCTGGCTATGGCAGATGTTTGATCGCTCACCACTCGGACAGAACGCCTTGTTCGGACATCGTTTCCGCAGGATGCTGGCGCCACTGATCTTTCGCAGCGTCGGCGACGATTTCAAGTGCTGGCACTTCGTCGAGTGGTCGTTTGGCTACAACCTCTCCTTCGGCAACAACGTGGTCGTGCATCGACACGTCCTGCTCGACGATCGCGGCGGGATCGAGATCGGTGACAACGTCTCGATCTCCGATTATGCAAACATCTACTCCCACAACCACGACGTCTACGACATCCACAAGATTTACACGCCTCAAACGCGCATCGGAAACGGCGTGCGTATCACGTACCTCGCGACCATCCTTGCCGGAACAACAGTTGGCGACAATGCCTTAATTGGTACCGGCGCGGTGGTAACGCGCGACGTGGAACCCAACCACATCGTAGTCGGAATTCCAGGAAAGACTGTGAAAGTTAAAAACGCTTTGTAGGGGTGGCCCTCCGTGGCCGCCCCAGCGTTCGAATTGCGACTGGGGCGGCCACGGTGTGCCGCCTCTACAAAGCTGGAACGATGAAGGCGTGATTCCAGAATTAAGTTGTTTGATGGCCTAAATTATCGGCTTAACCTAAGAAATAGCAGAAGTTAAACGAAGAAAAATAGCGATTGACATTGTTTAGCGTGTTAATGTACTCTCACTCAGGTTGGCGGCATTAGCTTGCCGATCGCCGGGTGCCTACCTGGTTCAACAGCGGTCAGTCCCGCGAAATCTTTTGGAGCACGACAAAGGCACACTCCGCGTGAGCGGAGGTCGCAAAGCCTACAGAAGTTGGTAACTCCCAACTTGGCTGGGTTTCCGAATGAGCTTCAATCCTGCCGCAGCAGTCTTCTCCAACAGTACTCTGTTGACACCCGCCGGGACCCTACCTGTTCGCACTGCTGTCATGTCCAACACTCCTTTAAAGAAACGGACCGCTACCTTGAAGCTAACCGCTGACTCCCTGACCGCTAAGTTTCTTCGACGCCAACTACCCCGAGCGCGAAAGGCCCGTGCTCGGCTTCGCCTGCAACACAAATTGCGGATCGCTGAGGTGAGGACTAATTAACATGTTCAAGAAAAGCTCCGGAAAGAAGAACCTCGTTGGTCTCGACATCGGCTCGAGTGCGGTGAAGGCTGTCGAGCTCGGCAAAAAGGGAACTGCGCTGCAGCTGCTCAACCTGGGATTCGAAAACCTCCAGACCGACACCATCGTCGACGGCCAGATCATGGAGCTCAACAACGTCTCCAACGTGATCTCTCACATCTTCAGCGAACACCAGATTCGCACCACGCGAGTTGCCGCCGGCGTCAGTGGTCACTCAGTGATCGTCAAAAACATCGTGCTGCCGCAAATGAGCCAGGAGGAGTTGCAGGAGTCGTTCAGTTGGCATGCTGAGGAACACATTCCGTTCGATATCGGTGACGTGAATCTCGACTACGAGCTCACCAGCAAATCGTCAGAGTCGTTGCACGTGCTCAAGGCAGCGTGCAAGAGCGACAAGATTGCCAACGTGAAGCAGGCGATCCAGCTCGCCGGCAAGCACCCGGTGATTATCGATGTCGATGCCTTCGCACTACAGAATTGCTACGAGGTCAATTACCAGCCACGCGCGGGTCAGATTGTCGCGTTGCTGAACATCGGCGCCGCGACGATGAATATCAACATCCTCAACGGCACGCGCTCTATCTTCGCCCGTGATGCCCAAGTCGGCGGCAGCCAGTACACCAGTCTCCTGCAGCGCGAGCTCGGTTTGAGTTTCGAGCAGGCAGAATCGGTGAAGCGCGGTATGGCGTTGCCGGACGGCGTGGAACCAAAACCGATCCAGCCAATCATTGAAACTGTTTCCGAGAATCTTGCGCTCGAAGTAAAGAAGACTTTCGACTTCTATCGAGCTACCGCGCAGGAAAGCGAAGCGGCGATTCAGAAGATCCTGCTGGCCGGTGGTGGCTCGAAGCTGCCCGGCCTGCCTGACTTTTTAGCGAGACGTTTTGAAATACCAGTGGATGTCTTCGATCCCTTCCGTCAGATTGAAGTTGATGCACGGAAGTTTGATCCGGATTACATGCGAGAGATAGTGCCGGAGATGGCAGTCGCCGTTGGTCTCGCCCTGAGAGGAGTTGAGGCATGATTAAGATAAACCTGCTCGAGTCAGTTACGGATCGGCCCCAGGGAGTCGCGGCGGTTGAAGACAAAGTCGCCAGCCCGCGATTCCAGACGTTGCTGCTCGCACTGACCGTGTTTGGCTTAATGCTGCTGGGAATGGGCTACGACTATGTGAGCACAAACATGGCTTACACGGCCGCCCAGAAAGATCTCGCTAAGGAAAAGCAACTCAACCAGCAGATGCTGGCGATTCAAAAGGAACAGATGGAGCTGGAGAAGAAGTCGAAAGAGGTCCAGGCTCGCATCGACGCCATCAAGAAGTTGCGCGAATCACAGCAGGGCCCGAGCGCGGTGCTACAGGAGATCAAAGCCCGCTTCGATGCCGTTCCCGGTCTCTACCTGACAAGCATCGAGAACAAAGACGGAGAAATAACGATCAAGGGTGAGTCGCCGAACGAGTACTCCGTGACGAAGTTTGGACAGAGTCTCGAGTTCTCCAACGGTTTATTCAGCAACCTCAGCATCGAAACGGAGCGGGAATTGGCCAAGCTCCCCACTACTACCAGTTCGGGTGCGCCGGCGGCAGCCGCGAACGATCCGAACACAATTAAGCCGGAAGTGATTGTCTTCACCGTGAAGGCAAACTTCGGTTCTGGCAAGAAGGATTCACAACCAGTGCCTGCTCCGGCGAATCAGGTTGCAAAGAAAGGTTAATGATGCCACGGGCCTGGACCGTGGAGTTACTGATGCCACGGGCTTGCACCGTGGAGCTTCACGCTAGAAGCTAAAGGATAAGAAGATGAAACTCGGCAAGCTCCCAACTCTTCCATGGTACCTGCGACTGGTCGCTTTCCTGGCGATCGGTGGTCTCATGTATTTCGGCTTCCGGTACTTCGTGACCAACGGCACGCGCACCCAAACGAAAACCATGGAAGACGAGATCGCCAAATTGCGTCCATTGAACGCGCAGTCGGCGATCGTTCAACAGAACCTCAACAACTTCAAAGCTGCGTATAAAGCGCGGGAAGAAGAGTACGCCGAGTTGAAAGCACTACTGCCCGAACAGCGCGAGCTGACGATGGTGCTGCAGGGAATTCAGGACCGCGCGCGCGGCAATGGCCTGGTGCTGACCAAGTTCAGTCCGAAGGACGACGTGCTGCAGGACAATTACACCGGCAAGAAGATCGAAGTGAGCGTGCACAGTGGCTTCGCCGGACTGCGAGCGTTCTTCGAACAGTTGGCCCACTACCAGCGAATAGTTTCCATCACTAACTTTGAGTTGAAGCAGTCGGACAAACAACTCGTCAACAAGACAGTTGATGCCCGTTTCGATTTGACGGCTTATTACGTTTCGTCCGAGCGCTTGAATACGCAGGTGCCGGCGCCAAAAGACAAGGCTGCATCCGGCGGAGCAACTCCGGCTGCCTCAGCCGCGCAACCTGCAAAGTAAGGTGAAGAAAGCGAAGATGATGATGCAAGTCAAACAGACAGCGAGAATCCGGTTCACAAGTTTCCT
>JAICQI010000699.1 GCA_025937955.1 Pyrinomonadaceae bacterium | reverse complement strand
GCTTTACATTCAGCGGCCAGCCCGCAAATGATCGCGTTCGCTTCAGCGGCGTCGCGCGCCCAATGAATCTTTGCGCCTCGACTCTCGGCCATGCGAACAAACTCTTCGAGATACTTATCCAGATGCGACAGCACCTCGTCTTTGGTCGCGCGCGCCTGGCTGCGCAGATCTTCCCAGTTCGGAAGACTCGACGCAGCTGCCTTACGTCGCTCGCCGAAGAGCGACGTAGCGTTCTTGAGCGCGCCGCGCAGATGCGTATCGGCGAGTGCAGCCTTCGCATTCTCCCGAAACGTTTCGCTGCTGAGATGATTCATTTATTTATGGCTCAGTAGTTCCGCCAGATGCATGGTGCGCACCTTCGAGCCCTTGCGCGAGAGGCGGCCGCCAATCTGCATTAAACAACTCGCATCGCCGGACACCACGGCGTCAACACCGGCGCGCTCGATCGCGTCAATCTTCTGGTCGAGAATCGCCACCGAGATCTCCGGATACTTCACCGAGAACGTGCCGCCAAAGCCGCAACACGCGTCCGCGTGCTCGAGCTCGACGAACTCGGCGCCGCGGACATTTCGAATCAAGGTTCGCGGCTCGCTCTTGATGTTCAGATCGCGCAGGCCGTGACATGCGTCATGCCAGGTTAGTCGTCCCTTCCACGATGCACCCACATCTTCGATCTTGAGTACACGGATCAGGAACGAGCTCAATTCGTGGGTCTTTGCCGCAACTGCCTGCGCGCGCGGCAGCCACTCGGGATCGCCGGCAAATAGTTGCGGGTAATGATGGACCATCGCCGTGCACGAACCCGACGGTGAAACGATCGCGTCAGCCTTGCTTTCTTCAAAGATGCTGATGAATCGCTGCGCCACGGGCCGCGCTTCCTTTAAATAACCAGTATTGTAAGCCGGCTGCGCGCAGCATGTCTGCCTTTGATCAAACTCCACCTCACACCCAACACGCCGCAACACCTCGACACTACTCGTGCCGACGCTGGTCCAAAGCTGGTCCACCAAACACGTTACGAATAATGAGACCTTCATGACGTTGTAGGGGCGGCCCGCCGTGGCCGCCCCCGCGTGCGAAGTCGGAGACGGGGGCGGCCACGGAGGGGCCGCCCCTACAAAACGACTACACCTTTTACATAGTCCGAGCTATGAATGTCACGCGAGAGCGCTTTTTCGACGTCCTCGAATGACGTGTATCGATGTGTGATCAGTGGCGCGACTTCGATCTTGTTTTGCTCGATCAGATTCAACGCACGCGTGTACGCCGATGGGCGCCCGTCGCTTTCGAACCCGCCGGATGCACCGACAGTGCTCACCAGCACCGGCTCCTTGAAGAATATACTGCTCAACACGCTCACATCCGTCCCTGTATGCCCGTGCCCGTACAACAACACCGTCGCCTGTTTGCAAATCAGTCCGGCCATGGAGCGGAACACTTCACCCGACCCCGACGCTTCGATCAAATACTCGACACCCTTGCCGCCAGTGTGTTCGAGCACGGCCTCAACCAGATCGGAGCCCGCCGGATCAATCGCCTCATCTGCACCGAGGTTCTTCGCCAAATCACGCTTGCGCGCATTCGGATCGCTGACCAGGAGAAACCCCTCATACCCGAGCACATTGCGCAGGTATTGCGTAAACAACAACCCCGCCGGCCCGGCGCCGCATATTAACACGCTGCGAACACGACGCTGCGTGCTTGCTTTTGCAACCGTGTCGGACGAATGGATTATGCAGCCCAACGGCTCGACCAGGGCCGCCATCGGCGCCTCCAGCGGTGTTGTTACCTTGACCGCATTCACTGCCGGTACGGCAATAAATTCGGCGAGCCCGCCCGGCAGTCCGGTGATGCCGTGCTCGCGATAGAACTCACACTGATGACTGTTCTCTGTGCGACAATACTCACAAAGAACCTCGCGCCGCCGGCTGACGCAATTCAGTCCCTGGTCCACCACGACGCGATCGCCTTCACTCAGATCTCTAACCGAGCTACCTACCTCTTCTACGACGCCGGTAATTTCGTGACCAAGAATCTGCGGCTGTACCGTCAGCGGGATTTGTTGACCATACTCGTTTGTATTGTAGTTTGCATGACCGGCAAAGATGTGCGCATCGGTTCCACACAAACCGACCGCGGCCACGCGAATCAGCACTTCATACGGCGAGATCATAGGACGCGGAATGTCTCGCACCTCGAGACGTTGCACGTCGCACAAAACGCTCGCCTTCATCGTTACAACTTCAGGCATCGAGATCGCTGGTATCAAGCCGGCCCGCATCACGCAGCACCGCAAATCTGTCAATCGTTTCACGCACACCGGCTTCGAGTGGCGTCGAGGGCAATCCATTCACGACCCGGCGGATGGCGCTGTCGTCCATCGCGGCGGCGATCGGGATCGGCGGTCCACCGAACGTAATCAGGTCGCCGTTGCTGTGCGCAATTTGTGAATTGATGAACTTCGCGATGCGATCGACTGTTACAGTTTCGCCGTGCAGGTTGAAAACGTGTGCGCCCTCAAGCATGTCATCAGCACAAGCGATGAACGCGGCCGCAGTATCTGCCACGTATTGAAAATCGGTAGCGCCGCCGAAACGAATATGAAAAGGACGTCCCAGCACGGCCGATTTCATTGCCTTCGTGGGATCGCTGGTCAGACCGGTGTCGCGGTTGACACCATAAACCGTCAGCGGACGAAGACCGACGCTGTTGATGCCGTGATCGAGAAAGTAGACACGCGCATTGCCTTCGTTCGCGCGCTTGAAGACGCCGTAGTGCGTGGTGGGGCTACACTGCGCGGTCTCGTCGAGCGCGGCGTCGTCGTCGTTCATTCCGTAAACCGCCGCGGAGCTCGCGTATACAACTCGCTTAATACCGATTGTTTTTGCAGCCTCAAAGACATTGAGAGTACCGGCCACGTTCACGAGTGCGCCCGCGACCGGATCGGCCTTGCACGTCGGCACCTGCAAGCCCGCGAGATGAATCACGCGGTCCGCTCCTGACTCATTCATTGCCGACAGCACTGCCGCGCCTTCGGTAATGTCGCCGGTGATGAAACGCACTTTCGCGAGTTGCTCGCCGTCCATGATGGCACTGAGACGACGCGAATCATCACTGCGATCGAAGACGACCACACTGCCGCCGCGCTCTATCAAAGCCTTCACGATCCACGAACCGATACAACCCTGTGCCCCGGTAATGAAGTAAATCTCAGACATCTTTTTTGTAGGGGCGGCCCTCCGTGGCCGCCCCAGCGTAGAGCTCAATTAAGACGATAAAACCTGGCCGCGTTTTTCGAGAATATCTTATCTCGATCGCTGTCGCTGATATCCTTTAGTATCTCTTGAAACGAGCCCAACACCCGATCGTAAGAAGCGGCGAGCAGGCACACCGGATAGTCGCTGCCAAACATCATCCGATCGGCGCCGAATAATTCGAGCGCATATTCGACGTACGGACGCAAATCATTCGCTTGCCACGAGCCCCAGTTTGCCTCCGTCACGAGACCGGAGAGTTTGCAGTGAATGTTTGAATAACGCGCGACTGGCTTCAGCGCTTCAGACCATTCT
>JAICQI010000055.1 GCA_025937955.1 Pyrinomonadaceae bacterium | reverse complement strand
TTTTGTGTGGGTGGGGTGGGTCTCCCCCCCGCTCCTCCGGGTGGTCGCGCCCCCCCCCCCCCCCCCCCCCCCCCCCCCACCCCTCCCCCCCACCCCCCCCCCCCCCACCCAAGTCTGACCTACACAGAGCACAGAAAGGGTCTCCGATGATCGCTGAAACAATCAACGACATTCGCTACGCGCTCAGAATGCTGGTGAAGAATCCGGCGTTTGCCTGCGTGGTGGTGCTGACCCTCGCGCTCGGCCTCGGCGCCAATGCCGCGATCTTTTCGTTGCTAGACCGAGTGTTGCTTCAGAGCCTGCCGGTAGCGAATCCCGATCAGCTCGCGGTGCTTTCAGCTTACGACCCGAAGGATGGACCTGACATCGACAGTGCATTTTCTTATGCGATGTACAAGGACCTGCGCGATCGAAACTCCGTCTTCTCCGGCGTGATCGCCCGCGGCGGCACGCAGATGAACGTCACTTATGGCGATCAAACTGAGCGCGTCCGCGGCGAGCTTGTCAGTGGAAACTTTTTCGAAGTGCTGGGAGTGCGGCCCTGGGCCGGCCGCCTGTTCACGCAGGAAGACGATCGCACACCGGGCGCGCATCCCGTTGCTGTTCTGAGTTATGCATTTTGGGAAAGCAGGTTCAACAAAGATCCGAACCTGATCGGCAAAACCATCCTCGTTAATGAAAATCCTGTGACGGTTCTGGGCGTAACTCCACCAGGATTTTACGGGATGGATCTTTCAAGCAATCCAGACGTGCGCGTGCCGTTGATGATGACTCCCGTCTTCAGTCCACTGCCGCCGACACGCCTAACTAGCCGCCGTCATCAGTGGCTGAGTGTGATGGCACGGCGTAAGCCGGATGTTTCTGCCGCACAGGCCCAGGCATCGCTCGATGTTACATATCAACAGATTCGCGAATTAGAAGCGCAGGAGTTGAGTGCAAATGCCCCGAAATTTAACCGAGAACGTTTCCTGTCGGGCCGCATTGCGGCATTGCCAGGCGATCAGGGGCTTCGTTATTTACAATCCGAACTGCGCACCTCTCTTTGGTTGCTTTTCGGAGCGACCTGCGCAGTGCTGCTGATCCTTTGTGCCAATCTGGCAAACCTGATGATGGCGCGGGCGACCGTGCGTGCTTCGGAAATCGCGGTTCGTCTGGCGCTCGGCGCCGGGCGCTTTCGTTTACTCCGTCAATGGTTAACTGAGGGCGTAGTTCTCTCGCTTATAGGAGGAACAGCTGGAATCTTTATAGCGCTTTGGATCAAGGTAGGCTTAGTCGCTTTCATCCCGCCAGACTATCGAGCGAATCTAAATGCATCTTCCGATTGGCGCTTGTACTTGTTCATTTTAGGAGTGTCCATTCTTATCGGACTTGCGTTTAGTTTGGCGCCCGCCATTCAAGCCGCGCGACAAGTCTTTGCACCCGGCCTCCGACTTGAATCTCGTAGTTTCACCTCAGCCGGAAAGCTTCTTAGTCTGCGCAGTGCGTTGATCCTGGTCCAGGTTGCGCTTTCACTCCCGCTGCTGGTAAGTGCGGTACTTTTACTGAAGACACTCCAAAACCTCCGTTCAGTAGATACGGGTTTCGCCAAAGAGAACGTTCTGTTCGCGAGCGTCAATCCCACCCTCAATGGCTACTCGAAAGAAAGGACCGCAGCGTTTTACGACAATTTTCTGACCAGGATTCGCGCGCTGCCTGGCGTCAGGTTCGCCAGCCTCGCTACCGATTCACCTATCTCCGGAGGCTGGGATCAAAGCCGCATTGTCGTTGAAGGTTATACCCCTCGCGAAGGCGAACGAATGGTGTCTGACTTCACTTACACGTCGAGCGACTATTTTAGAGCACTCGAGATTCCCCTCGTTAGCGGACGCGACTTTGACCAAAGTGATCGCATAGGAGCGCCCAAGGTCGTGATTGTCAACGAGAAGATGGCGAAGCACTTTTTCGGAACTACCGACGTGATAGGAAAACGCATTGGCATGGACGACGTTCCTGACAGGACGATCGTGGGAGTTGTGAAGGACGCCCAGTACGTAAACCTGCGTGAAAATATCCGGCGTCATATATATGTTCCAATCACACAGGAGTCACAACTCACGAGCCTGACGTTGCATGTAAAGACTGCGACCGAGCCACAGGTAGTTGCGGAACAGTTGCGGGCGGAGTTAAAGAACCTGGATCCACACCTGCCGCTTTACAACATCAAGACTCTCGCAACTGAGATCGATCAATCACTGGTACAGGAAAGAATGGTGACGTGGCTGACGGCGGCATTCGGAATACTCGCCACGTTGCTGACAGCACTTGGGCTGTATGGCGTGTTGACGTTCTCAGTCGCCCGGCGCACGCGTGAGATTGGAATTCGCGTCGCACTCGGAGCGCAGCGAGGTGATGTCTTCAGACTGATCATGATTCGAGGTGTGATCCTCGTTTGTGTTGGCGTCGCGATTGGACTCGGAGCATCGATTGCTTCTTCGCGTTTGCTCAGTTCGTTGCTTTTCGGTGTGAAGCCAAACAGTGTAGGGACGCTGGTTGGTGTGTCCGCGGGATTGATAGTGGTGGCTTTGCTGGCTTGCTACATCCCCGCGCGACGGGCGACGAAGGTCGATCCGATGGTAGCGCTGCGGTACGAATGAGTCCTTGTAGGGGCGGCACTCCGTGGCCGCCCGTGCTTCGTCACTAAACATCACGCATTCAATCGAGCAGCAATCACTTTGGCGGCGGTGGCGCCAGCTCCGGTGGCGCTGCTGATCGTGGGCGCAAGCGGATTCGCTACGTCGCCCGCCGCAAAGACCATCGGCACGCTGGTCTCTTGTTGACTGCTTACTTTGATGAAACCCTTCTCGTCCGTTTCGAGCTGTTCACGGAACAAATCCGTATTCGGCTCGATGCCAATGCGAATGAGAACGCCGCGAACTGCCAATTGAAACGGTTTCAGCCCTTGTTTGCGCTGAATCTCCACTGCCTCCACGTCTTCGTTGCCCATAATACGCGTCAGCACAGATTCAGTGAAAACCGTGATGCAGTGGTTTGACTGCAAGCGCTCGGTAAACTCGCGCCGGGCTCGCAGTTTCTTTCCACGATGTACGAGCGTCACGGTCGGACAGATCTCCGCCAACAGCAGCGCATTTTCGACAGCAGCATCACCACCGCCGACTATACAAACATCCTTGCCGGCGAAGAGCTCTCGATCTCGCGCGCCGGATTCGATTATTCCCTTTCCGGCAAACTCTTTCTCGCCAGGCACTCCCAATTCTCTCGGTCTCACGCCCGTAGCGATCACGATCGCGATCGACTGCAGACTCTCGCCACTCGCCAGCGAAACGCGCTTTGCTTTTAACTCGACCGACGCAATGCTCACCTGCGTCCACAAATCGAACTCGGCGTCGTCTACGTCTTGAGAAAAAAGCTCTAGCAGTTCTTCGCCATTGCGAGCTTTGACGCCCAGGTAATTCTCGATCGGATTGTAGACGCGATGGAGTTGCCCGCCGATTTGTTCAGCCTCCTCGAGCACGAGCGTGTCCAGGCCCAACTCATCGCACCAGAACGCTGTCGACAGTCCCGCTGGTCCAGCACCGATGATGATCACGTCGTGCATCGTTTACGCCGAAGTTGCGGCCAGCAAAAAGGAGCTCGTCAAAACTTCCGCAACCTCGTGCGGCTCCAATCGCGACGCGACGAGCGTGCCGGCGTTATCGAGAAACTTTACAGCCGAGGTCATCTCGCGGTTGTCCGATTTCCAGCTTCCTCCGGGATGGCTCTCCTTGCCGTTGAGCAATTGCAACACGGCTGTCAAATCACGTCGTTCTACGCGCGGGCGCACGACGGTTTCGGCCCACGAGTAGTAAGGATAATCGAGCCGGTAAAACCAGCCGGAGCTTGTCGGAATCGCGATCAGAAAGAGCTCGCCTTTGGCAAATTTTGAGATGGCAGTATAAGGGGCCGCATGCCTTGTCGGACTGAAACCCGCTCCGTCAAAGAGCTTCGGCGCGAGAGTAATCAGGGAAATCTTCATGTCGGCAAACTCCGTGACCTTTGACTCACCACGCTCAAAACTCTCAATCGCCGCGGCCACACTCTCCCAACCCTCGCGCCAGAGCGACTCATAGTCGTCGATGTTCGTGAGCAAGCGCTCCACCTCTGGCAGCACCAGCTCATACGCACGAGCATCATCATCAACGTTCTCGCCCGCAATCAGCCGCGCGAGAGGCGAGCCGGTGTCGTTGTTTGGACTGGCCTGATCGGCGCCCTGAATCGCGATGCTGACACGCACGCCATCGTCGCTGGAGTGTTCGGAAAAGTCGCCGGCTTCCGCTGCAGCGATCAGCAGATCTCGATAGGGGAGCGCGCGTTCACCATTCAGTACTGTCCAAACTGATAAGGTGCCGTCGGTGTCGAAGTGATTGTTAGTGATCAGCTCGATGCCATTGGTTAACACGGCGCGATTTGGCGAAGCCACGAGATTGAGCGCGATCTCCGTGGAAGTGTCGGCCTTCACCTCGGGCGGGGTCGTGTTTCCTTGCCAATGAGAAAAGTGAATACTATTGTCAACTGTTCCATCGACTGACAATTTGGGAACGTTATCGAGGGCTTCACTGTAGAACTCGAATCTCATGGATTTGACCTTTCGTTGCGTGTAGTGTAACCACGAAGGTGCAAAAAGAGGAATCATATGGAAGAGATAACCGCAACCGAACTCAAACAACGTCTCGACAAGGGCGACGACATTCAGATCATCGACGTGCGCGAGGACAACGAAGTCGCTACGGCTCGTATACCGGACTCAGTTCACATCCCGCTGGCACAGGTGTTAAATCGCATGAACGAGATCGATCCGAACCGCGAAACGGTCGTTCACTGCAAGATGGGCGGGCGCAGCGCACGCGCGATCGATGCACTGCAGCGTTCGGGGTTCAAGGGCACACTCATAAACTTGAAAGGCGGAATTATAGGCTGGTCAAACGAGGTGGATCCGAGCGTGCCGAAATACTGATTCCGTATTTAGCCGCAGATGAACGCAGATGAGATCTGCGTTCATCTGCGTTCATCTGCGGCTTATTTCGTGATGCCTTCGAGCTCGATGAAGCGACTCAGCCTGGTAATCACCATGCCTTCTTCACACTCCAACCGGCACGACAACGCCGGCCTGTCGTTCTGCTCGTCCTGGCCCTTCAGGTGATACCAGATCTGGCAGTTGGTGCAGTCGCCATTCCAGCAAAAATCGCCGTACGAGATGGTGTTGATGGAGAGGTATTGAAAACAGCGCAGCAGCCGATTCTTCTCCGGCACGCTGACTCGCTTGCCGATTATCTCGAGGTTGATAAGCTTCTCGTAAGGATCGAGCAAATCTGCGCTTTGGTCACTCATAGGCAGCGGCAGTATAATCGCTCCTCACCCAAATTTGTATAAATCAATCGCGGGGGTAAACGAATTTGTCCTTAGTAATTTACACGAAGCCGGGATGTCCTTATTGCCAGGAGGCGCGCGAGTATTACCAATCCAAAGGTATTCCTTTTCTCGACTATGACGCCCAGAACGATCGCGCGCGGCGCGCAGAGATGTTCGCGTATTCCGATGGCGATCCAACGGTGCCGTGTATTGTGCAGGATGGTAAGTACGTGGGTTCTGGCTGGGGAAATCCGCCTCGTGGTTGAACCGTTCACGATTAGCCGGCCGTGCGCCGGCTGTTAGCAAGCTGTCTCCCCGGGTTGAAATCTCGTGCTTTATCAGGAAGGTGTTCATGAAAAACCATTCCCGTTTACCTTTTCTGCTGTTGCTCTTTTTTCTATTCGTTCTCCCTATCAATAGCAAAGTCGTAGCCCAATCAAACGGAGGAGCCGGCGCGCCTCAACCACCCATGGCAGAAAAGAAGACCAAGACTACGAACATTCACGGCACTACGCTCGTCGACGACTACTTCTGGCTGCGTGAGAAAACAAATCCCGCAGTAATGGCCCATCTGAAAGCGGAAGATGATTACGCCCAGTCGATGATGAAACATACCGCCCCGCTCCAGGAAAAGCTCTACAACGAGATGCTCAGTCACATTAAACAGACTGACAGCAACGTGCCTTTTCGCTCAGGCAAGTATTTCTATTACACGCGTACCGAGGAAGGTAAGCAGTATCCGATTTACTGTCGCAAGAAGGGCAGCCAGGACGCGGCGGAAGAGATCATTCTCGATCAGAACGAGCTGGCCAAGGGTCAGAAGTTTATGAGCGTCGGCACCTTTGCTCCGAGTGATGATGGAAATCTGCTTGCTTACAGCACTGACAACACCGGTTATCGACAGTACGTGCTCCAGGTTAAAGATTTGCGAACGGGTCAACTGCTTCCCGAACGAATTGAGCGCGTCAACGGTGTCGTCTGGGCCACTGACAATAAGACGTTTTTCTATGTCACTGAAGACGCGGTCACTAAGAGAAGCGACAAGTTTTTCCGTCACGTTCTCGGCAGCGATAAGAACGATCTAATCTACGAAGAGAAGGACGAACTGTTTGACATCGGAGTAGGTCGCTCACTCGACAAGGAAATCGTCTTTCTTCATGCATTCAGCAAGACTTCCACCGAGGCTCGCTACATGCGTGCTGACGAGCCAAACGGAACGCTTAAGGTGATCCTGCCGCGACAGGCCGAACACGAGTACGACGTCGATCATCGCAACAACACGTTCTACATTCGCACGAACAGAGGCGCGAAGAATTTCCGCATTGTCACCGCGCCGGTTAACGATCCGTCGGAGAAAAACTGGAAAGAGTTTGTTGCACACAGACCGGCAGTGAAGCTCGACAATATTAGTCTGTTTGCCAATCACGCTGTGCTGTCTGAATGGGAAAACGGTCTGCAAGAACTCGAAGTCGTCGACTTCAAAACTGACAAACGTCATCGCATTAAGTTTCCTGAACCCGTTTACTCGGCAGGATTGTCCAACAATCGCGAATTCGATACGTCCGTCGTCAGGTACAGTTACAACTCGCTCGTTACTCCGTTTTCAATCTTTGATTACGACATGAACACGGGCAAGGCGACGTTGTTGAAGCAGGTGGAAGTGCCCGGCGGATTCGATCGGACCAACTACAAGTTGGAGCGAGCGTTTGCCACCGCCTCTGACGGAACGAAGATTCCGCTGTCGATCGTCTATCGAAAGGGAGTGAAGCTCGACGGCAGCGCGCCGTTGCTGTTGTACGGCTACGGATCGTATGGCCTGTCGATCGAGCCGACGTTCAGTTCGAATCGCCTGAGCCTTCTCGATCGCGGCGTTATCTTTGCCATCGCGCACATTCGTGGTGGTGGTGAGTTGGGTGAAGAATGGCGCCAGGCCGGCAGGATGATGAACAAGATGAATACGTTTACGGATTTCATCGCCTCCGCCGAAGCGCTGATCAAGATGAAGTACACGTCGAAGGAACGACTCGTAATCCAGGGCGGTAGCGCCGGTGGCTTGCTGGTCGGAGCTGTGTCAAACATGCGGCCCGATCTCTTCAAAGCAGTCGTGTCGCAGGTGCCGTTTGTTGACGTACTGAACACGATGCTCGATGCAAGCCTGCCGCTGACGACCAGTGAATACATCGAGTGGGGCAATCCAAACGAAAAGCCTGCTTTCGAGTACATGAAGACGTATTCGCCTTACGACAACATCGCCAAGAAGGATTATCCGGCGATGCTCGTGAAGGTTTCGGTAAACGATAGTCAGGTGCCGTACTGGGAAGGTGCTAAGCTAGTGGCCAGGCTGCGCACCATGAAGACTGACAACAATCCATTGCTGTTGAAGGTCAACTTTGGCGCGGGCCACGGCGGCGCTTCCGGTCGCTACGATGCGCTCCGCGAGTCGGCGTTTGACTATGCGTTCATGCTCTGGCAAATGGGTGTTAAGGAATAGCCGGGTGGCGCGACTTTATCTGGTCTGAGAATATAGGTCCTATAAGTCCTATAGGACCTATTTCAGTCAATGATTGGATCTACGCTAGGGAATTATAAGATTCTCGAGAAGCTCGGCGAGGGCGGACAGGGCACTGTCTATAAAGCCGTCGATTCCAAACTCGGCCGCACCCTGGTTATCAAAGTCCTGCCCGCCGAGCTGACTGCCCGAGAAGCAAACCTCAAACGTTTTGAGCGTGAAGCGCGCCTAGCCTCCGCGCTGGACCATCCAAACATCTGCACCATCTTCGACCTCAACGACATCAATGGCATTCACTTCATCGCCATGCAGTACATCGAAGGTCGAAACGTGCGGCAACTCGTCAACGGTCGCCCGTTGTCACTCGAAAGCGCTTTATCAATCGCTTTGCAAACTGCCGATGCACTTGCCGCCGCACACGCACGTGGCATTATTCATCGCGACATCAAAGCCGGCAACGTGATGGTCACCCCGACTGGCCAGGTCAAGGTTCTCGATTTCGGTCTGGCTAAATTGCTCGACGAAGACGCGGCACGTACCTCCGGAATTCATCACACTGAAATCACTGAAGTCGGCGTTCCCTACGGCACCGCTACTTACGCGGCGCCCGAGCAGGCGCGCGGTGATCGTGTCGATTCGCGCGCGGATATTTTTTCCACCGGCGTGTTGCTTTACGAGATGCTGACCGGCACGTGGCCTTTCCAGGGTCAAACGGCTGTCGAGGTGCGGCATGCGGTACTGAACGAGGAGCCGAAGCCGCTGTCGCAAGTCAGACCGGGCCGCGTGCCGGTCCGGTTACAAGCTGTTCTCGACAAATCTCTCGCCAAAGATCCTCGCAATCGTTACCAAAAGATTTCGCACTTCGCCGACGATCTTCGTTCGATCATTCGTGAGCTTGGTTCAGAGACACTGCCGGGTATGGATGAGACCACGACGCCGGTTGCTCCAAAACATTTGAAACAGGAGAGCCCGGTCACGCGCGCGCTGCGCTGGTTGACCGGTAACAAGAGCGCCGATGGTTCGTCGACCACAAAATCAGCCGGACGGAGCGGTGATGCGCAACCGATGACCAGCCTGGGCGATCGCGATCGCAAGAGCGTCGCGATCCTGCCCTTCAAGAATGTCGGTAACGATCGTGAGATCGACTTCTACCAGTTCTCGCTTGCTGATGCGGTGATAACGGAGTTGGCCCGTGTGCGCTCGCTCGTGGTGCGACCGTCGTCAGTCATCGTGAAGTATCAGAACAAGACTGTCGACGCCGCCGAAGCCGGCCGCGACCTGAGTGTCGACGCGATCCTAACCGCGACTTTCCTGCGCGCCGGCGATCGACTGCGCGTTACTGCACAACTTCTCGACGTGCGCACAAGCGAGATTCTCTGGAGCGAACGCATCGACGCTGATGCGAGCGACATCATCGGCGTCCAGGACACGATCGTGCAACGTATCGTCGAAGGTCTGCGGCTTGAGCTTCGGCCCGACGAAAAAGACGAGCTGGCGCGGAAGCAAACTGCCGACGCTGCTGCCTCCGAAGAATACCTGCGCGGGCGAGATTGCCTCGCAACGTTCATCTATCACACCATCCAGCGCGAGCATCTCGATGCCGGTATTGAACACTTCCGTCGCGCGATCGAAATCGATGCCAACTTCGCGCTCGCCTATTCCGCGCTCGGCAGTTGTTACGTCAATCGCGTGTTGAAAGGACTCGGTCAGGCAGGTGATCACGACAAGGCAAAGACTGCGTTTCGAAAGGCTCTGGCGCTGGATCCGCGGCTGCTCGAAGCCCGCATGCACATGGTGTTCATTTACCTGACCGGTGGACAGAAGCAGAAGGCACGCACGGAAGTCGACTTGCTGCGCGATGAGTATCCGAATGATCCGGGCGTGCAGTTTGTGCGTGGCGTAGTTGCGCGTCTCGACGGTGCTTACGAGAAAGCGCTGCGAAGTTTCGATCGTATGGTGCGGCTAAATCCCGGCGAACGCGTGCTTGCCAGCTACAATCGTGCCCGCATCTTCATGTATCAACGGCAGTATGAAGAGGCGCTTCGCGAGCTCGCCCAGGGCGCCGAGATCGAACCAGAGCACCCGCTAATCCGGGTCTTCACTGCGCGCGTGCTTTACTATAAAGGTGAGATCGAAGAGGCCATCCATATTCTTCAACAGGTCTTGCAACGTCATCCACAGATCGATGGTGTGAGACCGATTCTCGCGATCTGTTTGAGCTCGCAGGGACAACACACCAAGGCCAATGAACAGCTCACGCCGAAAGTCAGGCAGGTTGCCGAGGCCGATTACGATATCTCTTACTGGCTCGCTTCGGCTTATCTCTTGCAAGGCCGTCAGGTCGAAGCGTTGCGATGGTTGGAAACCGCGATCAGTCTTGGAAATGAAAATTACCAATGGTTTGAGTCTGATCCAAACTGGACCGACATGCACGAGGATCCACGTTTCGTCGAATTGATGAACCGCATTAAAAGCCAACGCGAACAACCCGGGGACCGGTCTGAATGAAGACATATATCGTGGGGGACATACACGGCCGGTGTGCGCAGCTCCTCAATCTGCTCGACATGCTGCCACGCGATCCGGAAACCGACACACTCGTTTTTTTAGGCGACCTGATTGATCGTGGCGCGGACGCGCCCGGTTGCGTCTCGCACATCCTCAAGCTGAGCCACGAGAATCCCGAGCGAGTTATCTGTCTGCGCGGAAATCACGAACAGATGTTGATGGATTTTCTCGAGGGGCGCAGTAATCTCTGGCTCACGCCTGTTGTGGGGGGTGAGCGAACGTTTCAACAGTACACGGGGCAATCGGTCAGAGTTGAAAGCGAAACTGAATTGGAGGAAATGAGGCGCACTTTTGAGCAGTCATTTCCGGTTGAACATCTCGCGTTCATGCAGGATCTCCCGTTCTATCACGAAGACGAGTTTGCGATCTACGTTCACGCAGGACTCGATGAGGGTAAGCATCCGAGGGAGAGCACGCCGATGTCGTTGTTGTGGATGCGCGACATGGACTTTTACAAGAACTACCGCGGCAAGCCGTGCGTTTTTGGACATACACCGACGCCGTTGTTGCCGCTGCGCGGACGGTTGGGTCGTCACGGGATTTACATTTCGCACAGCGCGATCGGACTCGATACGGGTTACAACCACCAGTCGCCACTAAGCTGCATTTCGCTGCCCGATTTCAATCTTTATCAGACCTACGCGGACGGCCGCGAAGAAACCTATCAAATCACCTCCTTCATCCCCGAAACACTCCGAGAGATGCAACGCAAAGCCGGCCTCGGATGAACACAGATGAAGACGGATAGCTATCTTTATCCGTGTCATCCGCGTTCATCTGCGACTTCTTTATGGTACACAGCGTTGTTCGCGCAGAGGGACCAGATCCAGATTTGTTAGCTTGTGTGTGTTTGGATCGAGGGCGATGCGCGCGGCGATTGGGCCGTTGTCGCACGTTAATCGGATAGCGCTGTTGCGGGTGCCGTTCCCACTAAGAGGCTCGCCAACTTTGCAACTTCCCCAAGCCGCTGCTGCTGTCACCTGACGGCGCATCCGTTCAACATCGAACCCAGGCGCCACGAGAGCTTCGACGGTCTTGGCGTCCCAGGATGAAAGAAGTTTGACGATTGTCTCGGCGGCTTTGGTCATCTCGGCGTCGGGAGGCATTACGGGGTTGATGCTGATCAGTTGAACTTTCGGTGGCATCGTTGGCGCGAGCGTGATGTAAACATCGAGCCAACCGCGATCGCACATCATCCGCCACTCGCCGCGCAACGCATTCTCCGGTTTGATCGAACTACCGGGACGGCAAACACCATGTTGCTCCGCCAACGCTTTCCAACGGCTTGAGCGTACTTCTGCCGCAACGTCCAGGAACAGATTATCCGCGGCGATGCGATTCGCGAGACTATCGTCCCACTTGACGATCAACTGCGAAACATCTGATTGCGCAGTTAGTAAGGCAGGCGATGGTTGCACGACTCTCGGCTGCAACGCGCCCGTGCGATGCAGCGCCGATATCGCATCGTTGAAAAGACCGTTGAATCCCTGGTACGTCTGGTTACTCATGCCAATGAGTCCCACGCCGTATTCCGGCAACCAGCGCATCAGTGAACCGTAACCCGGCAAACCACCGCCGTGCCCAACCACATGACCAAAGCGACAATCCTGAGAAATACCGAGTCCATAACCATACGCCGAAACTCCGAGTTGGAGCGGCGCATCGACAGTCGGCCGGAAAGCGCTTGCGGGTGACGGACGCCACGGTTGCTGCATCTCGCGCGCGCTGCTTCTCTTGATCGGACCACGCTCAGGCTCATCGCGCGGCGGAAACGCCGACATCAGAAAGGCGACATAGCGCGCCAGGTCGTGTGCGTTGGTCCAAAGCCCGCCCATTGCGCCGAACGAACCGTGCGCGAGTATGGGCTCGGGTTTGTATTTGTTGTCTTCACGACGATAACCGAGCGCTATCTGCTCGCGCGGCACCGAGGACATTTCGAACGTGGACGCGTTCATTCCCAGTGGGCGCAGGATGTTGTCGCGTACGTAGTCGGCGTAAGGACGGCCGGAGGCTTTGGCGACGATCTGCCCGAGAATGGCGAAGCCGTAGTTTGAATATTCGAAAGCCGTGCCGGGTGAAGTTGAAAACGGAATGCCCGCGCGCAACCATTCGCGCATCGTAGCGTCGCTTTGGGCCAACTGCCGATCGCCCCACGGATTGTCTTCGGGAAAACCTTCGGAATGAGTGAGCAGATGACGTACAGTGAGTGCCTGGGAATCGCTGGTGGGATAAGGCAAGTTCGCGAGTTCCGGCACGTACTTCGCCACTGGGTCGTCCAGCGAAAGCTTGCCGTCGTCGCGCAGCTTCAGCACCGCCATCGCGGTGAAGCTTTTCGTCATCGACGCGATGCGAAAGACTGTTTCCGGCGTAACCACCGCATCGTTGGTCTTCTCACGCACGCCGGCAGCTTTTACCCAGACGAGTTCGCCATCGACGATCACGCCGAACACCGCGCCCGGCGCTTGCGACCGTTCCATGAAAGTCTTGAACAGTTTCTCAAACTCGGGAAACGCTGCGGCGAGTTTCTGTTTGCGTTGCGGATCGGTGAACTGTGGCGGCGGAACAGTACCGGTAGCGACTCGTTTTTGTGCGTGTGTTAGTTGAGGAAAAAGGAATACGACGAGAAACAAACAAGTCTGGACGAAGCGCATAGTCAAAAGAATGTAACAGAAATCCGTGAATGAATCCGTGTAATCTGTGGCTAAACACGCTCGTAGTCGTAGTGACCGATGATGTGCCGGTGCATGTACTTCCCTTTGGAATCCGCACTCATTAATCCCTCGTACCGAGACGAAGGCACTCCTTTGTAACGGTATGTCTCACCAGTCCTGAAGATGACCTCCAGGATGCGCGACCTGCGATCGTAGCCTGCCGCAATCAGCATTTCCGAAACTACTGGCCTTAACTTCATTACTTTCCGCCTCCAGAATGCTGTGTGTATTTTCGCACAGCTGCCGCGGATCAAAACAAGAGGCAGTTGGCAGGCATTAGAAATTTGTGAGGTTTATGCGGGAAATGGGGCTATTTTCGATAGATCTCGCCGCCGGTATCGACAAATTCCTTCGCTTTTTCCTTCATCCCGAGGGTCAAAGCTGCTTCGGTGTCGACCTCCTTCTGCGCGGCGTACTCACGCACGTCCTGTGTGATCTTCATCGAACAGAAGTGCGGGCCGCACATCGAGCAGAAATGCGCCAGTTTTGCGCCTTCCTGCGGCAACGTTTCGTCGTGGTACTCACGCGCGACCTCGGGATCGAGCGACAGGTT
>JAICQI010000550.1 GCA_025937955.1 Pyrinomonadaceae bacterium | reverse complement strand
CGCCGTGAACGCCGGATGCTTCATCAGCATCTGCGCTCCATAACGCAAGTCCTGCCAGAATGAAGTCATGGTTTTTTCTCCAAAGTTCGAAATCATTCCTGGATTGGGTCGGTACCGTAACGCGGTAGCGTCGGGTTCGTGTTACCGGTCGTGACCCGACGCTATCGCGTTACGGTACTGACCCGACCCAAGTACGCTTCCCACTGTCGAGGCAAAGCCTATTGGTCTTGTAGGACCTATTCGTACCTCAGTGCTTCGAGTGGATCGACTTTTGTCGCGCGCCGCGCCGGAATCAAACACGCGCAAAGAACAACCAGCGCCACTACGAGCGGAATCAAAAGAAAAGTGATGCGATCTGTTGGACTAATCTCAAAAAGCAGCCTGGACATGAATTGAGTCAGCCAGAATGCGCCAAAGAGTCCGATTCCAATCCCAATCACAGCGAGCGCCATTCCCTGCCGAACCACCATTCGCAGCACGTCCGCAGCTTGCGCCCCTAAAGCCATCCGGATGCCTATCTCGTGCGTGCGGGACGCAACTGATTCGCTCATCACGCCATAAATGCCAACCATCGCGAGTATCAAAGCCACGCAGGCAAACAGGCCCAGCAGAAACATGTTGAACCGCTGCTGCTCGATCGACTGCGCGACGACTTCCTCCATAGTTGTAATGTCCGACACCGGCAGATTTTTATCGATGGACCAGACCTGCCTCTCGATCCCTGCGACGAGCGCGAGTGGATCGCCGTCGCTTCGCACCACTAACGTGAGCGCGCGCGGCGCCGGCGACTGCAAGTGCGGCAAATACATCTCGAGCTTCGGTTCCGCAGTCCATTGGTTTTGTTTTAAGGGTTTTACGACGCCGACTATCTCGCGCGGATTAGGACCATCGTCACCGACGTCGATCCGTTTGCCGATCGGATCTTCGTTGGGCCAATGACGTTCCGCGAATTGTTCATTGATGATCACCACCGGCGGAGACCCGTCATTATCATGAGCGGTGAAGTCACGTCCTTTGAGTAGCGTGGCGCCCATCGTGCGAAAGTAATTGGGCCGGATGATGCGATAAACAGCGCCCTGCTTTTCACCTGGTCCAGGAGCAGGACGGCCTTCGATGGTGAAGGAAAGCGTCCACATATCTCCGCTCAATGGCAGATGATTGATAGCACTCGCCGATTGAACGCCCGGCAAAGAATCGATGCGCTGCAACAGGTCGGTGAAAAAAGCGACTCGCTTCGGTGGCGTGGAATGCGCAGAGCCTGCCAGCGAAACCGTCATAGTCAATAGTCTGTCAGGAGTGAAACCCGCATCTACTGCACGCAAGCGGCCGAAGCTTCGCACCATCAGCCCGCCACCGATAAGCAACATCAAAGCCAGCGCAACTTCGGAAATGACAAGTAACCGGCGGGCATTTACGCGATTGCGGCCTGCGGAAGAACCGCGCGTGGACTCCTTGAGTGATTTGTTCCAGTTCCATTTCCTGGTCTGGAGTATGGGCGCGAGTCCAAAGATGAGACCGGTCATCACCGAAAGGCCAAGAGTGAAAGCAAGCACAGGGAGATCGAGACCAATCGTTTGCAAACGAGGCACGCTGCTGGGACCGAAGGAGAGTAAAACCTTCATCCCGGCCATGCTGAGTAGTAGACCGAGTACGCCTCCAGCTAACGCGATCAATAAACTCTCGATTAGCAGTTGCCGGGCGATACGAGCGCTGCTCGCTCCCAGCGCCGTTCGCACAGCAATCTCTTTTTGTCGAGATGTAGCCCTGCCCATCATTAAGTTGGCCACATTCGCGCAGGCGATAAGGAGTACAAAACAGACAGCACCAAACAGAATCATTAGTGACGGCCGTGTCTTTCCTACAACCTTTTCGTGAAGCGGTTCGACTGCCAGGGTGAGTCCTTTGTTCGCTTGCGGGTGCTCCTGTTCAAGCCGGCGAAAGATCGTTGTTACATCGGTCTGGGCCGACGAGCGTGTAACGCCAGGCTTGAGTCGAGCGAACAGCCGCAACGATTGTCCGCCTCGATCGTTTGCGCGCGGCGCGAGGTTCAAAGGTGACCACAATTCCGCGTTGGTGGCCCAGAAGGGAGCGAATTGAAAGTCAGGCGGCATCACCCCGATGATGGTGTGGATTTCGCCGTCAATGGTGACTTGCTGCCCCACTACGCCGGGTTCACCACCAAACCGGCGTTGCCACAATCGGTTACTAAGTACAACGACGTGGTCTCGTCCTGGCTGATCCTCGTCTGGATTGAAAGTGCGGCCGAGTGCTGGACTAACACCCAGCACTTGAAACATTTGAGCTGTTAACTTTAAGCCCCGCAGGTGTTCGGGTTGATCGCGACCGGTTATATTTGGCTCCCAATACTGTGCGGCAGCGATACCTTCAAAGCTTTGGCTCTGTTCTGCTAAATCAAAATAGTTAGCCGGAGCAACCGGATTCGATCCCTCATGCAGGATCGTCACCAATCGCTCCGGATCGCCATATGGAAGCGGACGCAGGACAACTGCGTTAATAATCGAAAAGATCGCTGTGTTCGCGCCGATCCCCAGCCCAAGTGCCAGCACAGCCACAAACGTAACCATGCGATGCTTAATGATCATTCGAAATCCGTAACGCAGATCGTTCAGCACAGTTCCTCCCGCTTACTCGTATCTCAATGCCACCAACGGATCTACCTTCGTTGCCCGACGCGCCGGCACATAACACGCCAGCAGCGCCACCACGAACAACGCGCCCGTCACAATCCCAAACGTGCTCACGTCGTACGTGCTCACCTGGTAAAGCAGACTGCTCAACAAACGCATCAGCCCGAGCGCCGCAAGCACTCCAATCCCAACGCCCAACAGCGCCAGCACCAGTCCCTGCTTCAACACCATCTTGAGAATGTCGACCGGACTCGCGCCCAACGCCATGCGCACGCCGATGTAGTGCGTCTGCTGGCTGACGGAATACGAAACGACGCCATAAATACCAATCGACGCCAGCAACAACGCCACGCCCGCAAAGATGCTGATCAGCAGCGCCGGAAAACGTCGCATAAACGACGCCGGCGTCTGCGCGATCATCTCGTCCATCGAGCGCAGGTTGAGAATCGCTGCTTCAGGTTCGAGATTCCGAATCTCGTTGCGAATCGAATTTGCCAGCGCATTCGGATCAGTGCTTGTGCGAGCGACGAGGTTCGCAAAAGTCGATGGAAACTGGCGGAACGAGTAGTAGAGCACCGGTTTGACTGCTTCATCGAGACCCGTGATCTTCACATCACCCACGACGCCAACGATCTCGATCGGAGGCAAATCAACCGACGCGTATCGCAACTTCTTTCCAACCGGGTCGCGACCCGGAAACATGCGGTCTGCGATAGTCTTGCCGATGAGTACAACCTGGGGTGAGTTCGGATCTTCACGCGCGTCAAACATGCGTCCGGCAAGCAGCGGCACTCCAAGAGATTTGAAGTAGTCGTCGCTGACGGTGCGAATGTTCGCCTCGGTTTCCTTTCCCGGAGCAGGAACCGGATCACCCTCAACATAGAATCGGGTTGTGTTGCCTGGATTCAACGGCAGAATATTGACGGTCGCTGCACCGGTGACACCCGGCAGTGACTGCACGCGTTGGCGCAGTTGATCGTTGAAACTGATCTGCTGCTGCGGCTGCATATATTTCGAAGGCGGCAGTACGACGCTCATTGTCAACACGTTTTCAGGTTTGAAACCGATGTCAGTCTGTAACAACCGCAGCAGGCTCTTCATCATCAATCCCGCACCGACAAGCAACACGACGGCAAGCGCGATCTCCGTTACGACCATCGCGCTGCGCAGGCGATGACTCGCGCCAGCGGATGTTTGCCGCCCGCCTTCCTTGAGTGCTTCGTTGAGATCGAGCCGCGAAGATTGCAGTGCCGGTGCGAGGCCAAACACCAAACCGGTGAACAGTGAGAGTCCGAATGAGAATGCCAGGATGCTGGTGTTGAGACCAAGCGATCTGAGGAATGGCATCGCGTTCAACTGATTCTGCGGAATCCACGCGATCAATGCAGGCACGCCCCAGTAAGCAATCAACAACCCTGCCGCGCCGCCGAGGAGTGAAAGGAGGAGCGACTCTGTCAGCAATTGCCTGATCACGCGCCAGCGACTGGCGCCGAGTGCCGATCGGATCGCGACTTCTTTCTGGCGTGAAAGCGATCGCGTCAGCAACAGGCTGGCGACGTTCGCGCACGCGATCAGCAGTACGAATCCGACCGCGGCAAGCAACACCAACAAGATCGGCCTGACTGTGCCGACGATCTCTTCCTGCAGCGGAACGAGGTAAGCGGTTGTGCCCGCGTGCGAACCAGTGTGTTCCTGTTCGATCCGGTTTGCGATGACGCTCAGCTCCGACTGCGCTTCGGTTGGTCCAAGACCAGGCTTGAGCCGCCCGATCAGATTCGTGCCGTGCATGTAGCGGCGCGTGAGTTGGTTTTGAGTCGGCTGGTACGGCAACCAAAGATCGTTGTTTCGGAGCGCAAACTGAAAGCCCGCCGGCAGCACTCCGATCACGGTGTAGCTTTCACCGTTGATCGTCAGTGCGCGGCCGATGATTCCCGGATCGCCGCCGAACCTGCG
>JAICQI010000097.1 GCA_025937955.1 Pyrinomonadaceae bacterium | reverse complement strand
AGGCTCTGAACTGCAACAATTATTCGGTTATTGACCCACAGCGGCGACCCGACGCTACCGCGTTACGGTACTGACCCGGTCCAACAGTGACTTTTGAGGCAAAGCCATCTCCTGTCCGCATCTTCAAAACAAATATTTGACACCGAGCAAAACGTTAACGTCCGTTCGCAGTGCCAATGGGCCGGTATTTCGTACTACGGGAAATTGCACGCTGCCCTCGGCGACAAATCGCGGATGCGCGGCGTATTGAAGACCTGGAGCAAGATAGTATTCGGTGGCTTTGCTGCCGGACACTGGCACGCCATTAAGTCGACCCGTGCCTCGATGAACAAACGTCGTTTCCAGGATCAGAAACAATTCGCGGCCGGGCTTGTCATAGTCGCGTGGCAATAAGACGTATTCAAGATCGGTGCTCAATCTCTGCTCGTGTCCCATGCGAAAGCCGTCGCGTTCTGTGCGTACGATTACTTCGGCGTTCCCACCAAAAATCACACGACCACCCGCTTGCGAGTACGCGAGGTCGAAGTGAGGCGACAGCCCTCCATTGATAGGCGTGAGTTGCTGTCTTACAAATGCCGGCACGTTGATTTGACTCCCGCTGGGCGCATCTTTCTTTCCAGTCGGCAACTCCAGGCCAAATCTTGCCGCGGCCTGCCTGTCGCCATACGTTTTGACCTTGCGAAAGAAGCGATACTTGGCCCAGGCAGTGATGTTCCCCAGACCAACACCCGATCCGGACATCGTTGTATCGCGAAACGATGTGCGTGAGATCGGAACCTCTGCTTCTAATTGAAGCTTTGATAGCGGAGTGTAAGACAGACTCACATCCACCATCTGACGATTCACTTTTAGTGTTCCCAGACTCTGCCGAATCAAGTAGAGCCGTGGTGTAATCGCGCCTCCTTTATAAACTGTCAGCCCGGGTGAGGTGACACGAATCGGTGCCTCGGATGTATCTGGAGTTCCGGCAAAGAAAACGTCCACGCCAGATCGAGCGTGATGAGATTGTTTCTTTTCCGCTGGTGTTATCACTTCGCGAGCGCTTGTCTTGTTTCCGACAGTCTTCCAATTTCCGGTGATTTCAATTGGTGAGTCAATCTCGAGTCCGGCGACTGCTGTTTGAACATTCGGACCTTCCAAAACAAACTTCTGCCCCGAAGATTTAGCGACGACGATCCAAACCTGACCTTCTTTGTTAAGGGTTCCATCAACTGAGATATTCGCCGAATCCAAAACGTAGCCGGCGCTCTTTAACGTCGCTTTCAACGCGGCGAATGAAACAGGCTTGTCCGGCTTTGGCGTGAATACTGCGAGACCTTTCTTAATGTCTGTTATTTCGATCTCTTTCAGTTTGGGGGCGTAGTCGAGACGGCTCACGGCCTTCTGAATGTTGTACACTCAATTGCCGCACAGATAGCCTCCGATGTGCATTTGCACTCGTTTGACCTGTGCCTCTGAGCGACTTGCGCTTCCGAACACAAGGACTAAGCCAAAAACAATCAAAGCCGTTTTCTTTGTCATCTTTTCTCCCGATCAGATTAACGGTGTGTATGAGATATAGATACAGCGATCATGAAGTGTCAAATGCGAAAGGAAGTCTCTTATGATTCAGAGTGACCTGGCAAGAACTACCAGCATAGATCGAGCCTGGGCAATTCTATTCGCGCGTCTGGTTCTGGGGCTAATCTTTTTCATGGCCGGGGTGATGAAGGTCTTTCAGCTTGGCCCGCTCAATCACGCGCGCAAGTATTTCCTGCCGTTTGCCGATACTTTTCTCCCCGTCTGGTCGCTTTGGGCAATGGGCGTGGTAATTCCCTTCGTTGAACTTATTGCCGGAGCAATGGTAATACTTGGACTGCGGGTTCGCGAGGCGTTGGTGGCGCTTGGCTTTGTTCTGGCGGTCGTCACTTTTGGACATCTGCTCCAGGACGCGCTCTATGCGTTTCACACTCACGTGATACCGCGGCTCGCGTTATTGTTGTTTGTTTTATTGTTACCGCGAGAAGACGATCGCTTCTCGCTTGATCACGTTCTCTCAAGACGGGTACGTTGAAATGAAGATAGTTATCGCACTGGCAGTTGTAATCGCTTCTTTTGCTGAGCCGGCACGGGCGCAAGACACACGCACACAGCTTGAAGGACAGGTGGTTTGTTGCGCTGAGTGTTGGGCGGAAGCCGATCGTTTCAAGGTCGAATTCGGCACAGCTAAGGATCTTTTGAAAGCGAAATCGTGTGTTGAAGGCGGCGATCCCACCTTGCTCGCGGTGCGCGAGGGCGACAAGTTCAAGCTGTATCAACTCGCAACCGGCAAGTTTCGTTTGCCCGGAAAGAACTGGCTGGAGTTTGTCGGTAAACGCGTCGCGGTCGAAGGCACGATCCAAACCAAAAAAGAAACCGAGATTATTCGTGTAGACACTCTCCAGGTGTTGGCGCCGAGTCCGGCCGAACGCGAGGCCTCAAAACTCCGTGGCCAGCAAATCGATCTCACACTGAAAGATCTCTCGGGCATCGAACAGAGTCTGACTACTCTCAAGGGCCGTGTAGTGATCCTCAACTTCTGGGCCACTTACTGTATTCCGTGCCGAAAAGAGATGCCCGATCTCGCCGCCATTCAAAACGAGTTCGGCGCACTGGGAGTACAGGTTATAGGCGTGAGTACTGACGAGCCGGAAAGTCGAAACAAAGTCGTGCAGTTCGTGAAGCAAACGAAAATCAACTTTCCGATTTGGGTGGGCGGCTCTACGGACCACATGATGCGATTCGGACTCGGCGGAGCGCTGCCGGGAACGGTTGTGATTGGACGAGACGGACGAGTCAAGAAAGTAATTTCCGGCGTCATCGATCAGGTTGTACTAAGAAAACTGATTGAAGAACTACTCGCGGTTCCGGTCGCGAGGACCGACGTTGCCGTAAGCGAGCGAAAGGCAGGAGTTTCAGCAGTTCCGAGTTGACCGCTTTGACCAGGCGAAGGTCGCGCCGTGAGCGGGACAGGAGAAAACGATTACAAGTGGACTTACAGCGTGCGGCTGATCGCGAATCAGATCGACCGCGCAACGTGGCGCAATACGCTCACTTATCGATTTCATCCTCGTTTCACGGCAGGTTTGGAGTACAACCCACTCGCGAAGAAGGTTAGCCCGCTCGCAAACTTAGTTGTCGTAACGGAGACTCACTCGCGTCCTGCTCTGATCGTGGGAACGAGTTCTGATCGAATCGGCACACCGTCGGGACAATCGTTTTATGCAACGATCAGTAAAAACGTGGAGCACTTCACAAAATTACCGGTGAGCCCGTACATCGGTGTGGCGTACGGCACGTTCGAAGATCGCGCGCGTGTGATTGGAGGCCTGAATATCACCTTCGCCGAGCGTTGGAGCTCAACGATCCTGTTCGACGGCGTGCGGGTTCATCCGCTGTTGAATTACACGCATGGTCGCCACCAGTTCGGAGTGATCTTAGAACGCGGCCGGAATCCCGGCGCGAGTTACAGCATCTCGTTTTAAAACCACAGATAAACACAGATCAATTACGGATTAAGCTCAGCTGTATTCCTTCCTCACGGCACGCGCATTTTTATCATCACGCAGGGCTATGAACCGCGAGTGTCGCAGGTGATTGCCTTTGGTCCATTCCGTAAATTCGATTTGAGCGACGAGCTTCGGACGAAGCCACTGAATCTTCGGCATTACTTCTGCAGTTATCGCTTCGCCGCGGCGCGCGCTGGCTGGTTCGGGCAGATTCGCGAATGGACATTGTGAGGTTCGCAGCCGTGGAAAGTTCCGGGCCACCTCTCGACGCAATGCCGGTGTGAATCCATTCCTGATTTTAGCGATGAAGATCAGATCCTTCCCTTCGTAGTAGCCGACGAGCAGATAATCGAAGCCATTCGGCGCCGGCTTATAACCACCGATTACCAGTTCCTGACCCTGGTTAGTCTTGTACTTTACCCATGCGCCGCTACGCTCCCCGCTCTCATACCGGCTATTTGCGCGTTTGGCGATTACGCCTTCAAGACCTGTTTTCTTCGCCGCCGCAATCAGTTGATTTGGCGATGCGTCGAAGACGGCAGACAAACGCACCGGATCGCGCATGCCTTTCAAGGCATCATCTTCCAACAAAGTGCGACGCTCAACGAGCGGCAGCTTGCGCAGATCTCTTCCGCGATACGCAAGCAAGTCGAAAGCGTAGAAGTAGAGAGCATCTGGCGTGAAGCGGGAGTGCTGTAAATCTGAGAACGAAGGTTTTCCCTGATCGTCCAGTACAACCACTTCACCATCTACTATCGTATCGTCCGGCAGAAATGAGAAAGCAGACGCTATCGTTGGGAACGGTGCATTCATGTTCTTTCCCCGGCGGGAAAAGACAGTTGTGCGGCCGCGCTTTTTCATCACTAACGCACGATAACCATCGAGCTTCAACTCATAGAGCCAGGCTGCGCCCGCCGGCAACTGTGCCACCAGTCGCGCCAACATCGGCTCTATAAAATCCATTCGCGCCTTCGGCAATTGTTGTAAGTCAACGCTCATCGTTGATCAGAGACCGGTGCGTCGTTCCATGTCTTCGGGATAACGGGCGCCTTGGACTGTGATCTGCGAAGCGGCGCTGTCGATCTCACGTAGATCGTCAGCGGTGAGTTCGACTGCAACTGCTCCCATGTTCTCTTCCAGACGACTCAACTTCCGGGTGCCGGGAATAGGAACGATCCAGGGCTTCTGAGCAAGTAGCCACGCGAGTGCGATTTGTGCAGGTGTCGCGTTTTTCCGTGCTGCGATCGTGCTAAGCAGATCAATCAGGGCTTGATTAGCTTTGCGAGCTTCCGGCGTGAAGCGCGGAACTTTGTTGCGGAAGTCGGAACTGTCGAAGGTGGTATTTTCGTCGATCTTTCCGGTGAGGAAGCCTCGACCCAGCGGACTAAACGGAACGAAGCCGATACCCATCTCCTCGAGTGCGGGTAACACTTCCGCTTCAGGATTCCTATACCATAGCGAGTATTCGCTCTGCAGTGCCGTGACTGGCTGGACCGCGTGTGCGCGTCGGATCGTTTGCACGCCGGCTTCGGAGAGTCCAAAGTGCTTGACCTTGCCTTCCTGGATCAAACCCTTCACTGTTCCCGCGACATCTTCTATTGGCACATCCGTATCGACACGATGCTGATAGAGCAGATCGATCGTATCCGTCTTGAGTCGCTTGAGTGAGCTTTCTACAACCTCCCTGATGTGCTCGGGCCGGCTATCAACGCCTATCTGCTCGCCGCTGGGACTAAGTTTAAAACCGAATTTGGTGGCTATCACCACTCGATCGCGAACGGGAGCAAGCGCCTCGCCTACCAGTTCTTCGTTCTTGAATGGTCCATAAACTTCCGCAGTATCGAAGAACGTAATGCCGCGTTCGACTGCTGATCGAATCAGCGAGATCATCTCCTGCTTGTCCGGGGCCGGACCGTAGCCATAACTCATTCCCATACATCCAAGCCCGAGTGCCGAGACTTCGAGGTTACCAAGTTTGCGTTTCTGTATCATTTCCCTAGATTGCCACAAAAAAGCACAAAAGGCACAAATGGTTTTGACTTAAATTTTGTGCCTTTTGTGCTTCTTTGTGGCAATCTTCTGCTGATGAAAATTCAAGAAGCGTACACACGTTGGTCTGCGACTTACGATTATGATCGCAACGGAACACG
This sequence comes from Pyrinomonadaceae bacterium, assembly GCA_025937955.1. GTDB lineage: Bacteria > Acidobacteriota > Blastocatellia > Pyrinomonadales > Pyrinomonadaceae > PSRF01. The sequence continues at coordinate 6,189 of JAICQI010000097.1, read as the reverse complement.
CGACCTCGATCGGCAAGTGACTGAAGGCACACTCGCCGATCGAAATTGCCAAAACATCCTCGAGCTCGGGTGTGGCACCGGAAAGAACACGGCGCTTCTGGATCGGATCGGTCGTAAGGTCCTGGCGCTGGACTTCTCTCCGGGAATGCTGCAACAAGCGAAGTCGAAACTAAAAACAGATCATGTGTTTTTTGTCCGGGCAGATCTGACGAAACCTTGGCCGGCTAAAACCGGATCGTTCGAGCTCGTCGTCTGCAACCTGGTGCTCGAACACATCGAGGATCTCGATCCCGTTTTCTATCAAGCCTCTCAATCACTCAAAGCCGGCGGCGAATTCTTCGTAAGCGAGCTGCACCCATTCCGGCAGTACCAGGGCACACAGGCTAATTTTCTCAGCGAGCAGGAAACAGTGGAAATCGATGCTTTCGTACATCATCTCTCGGACTTCACCGAGGCCGCCCGCAAGAATGGTCTGTCACTCAAGTCAATGAACGAGTGGTGGCATGAAGAAGATCTAAACAAGCCTCCGCGGCTCGTCTCATTCTTGTTTGAGAAACGTGCAGCTTAATAAACATTTAAGCCACGCATTACATACTCTTAACTTGCATCTCACATCACCGTAACCTGGAGGTCCCGCCCATGCACGCGCAGTTACCTACGCGATCTACGGACCGTATTAGACGATACTATCAAACATTTTTAGCCGCGGATTCTCTTACGGATCCGCGGCTAAAAAGTGATAGCATCCGCGTATGCAACAGGACGTCGAGCCGAGAATTCGGACAATGCGCACGCTCTGGATCGCCCTGCTCATGAGCATTGGCTTCTACTACGCATTTACATTCTTTGCGAAACGGCCGGAAAACGTCGAGCCCAACAGCACGCTGTTCCTGGTGCTGGTAGGCATTGCACTATCAACTGTGCTCATTTCCTTTCCCATCAAAAACAAATTAATAGGCCAGGCTATCGAACAACAACACGTGCCACTGGTACAGCAAGCCTATATCGTGGCGTGGGCGCTCTCCGAGATCCCGGCGCTACTGGGACTCCTTGATTTCTACTTGACTGGTAATCGCTACTTCTACGTTCTGTTCCTGATCGCACTGTTCACACAGCTACTCCACTTCCCAAAACGCGAACACGTCATAAACGCTTCGTTTAAGAAGCCGATGTTTTAAAATACTGGGGTGACAAGATCGAAAAGACAGCGAGCACGGTGTTAACACCGCTGGAGTAATCACACTCCACGAGGCTCATCCTGAGGCACTAATGTGCTGGTCAGGTTCGCGATGTAGTCCTTTCAGCATTCACCCCGAGTCAAAATGGCGACAAAGTCGATGAGAGATCTCGCTCCAGCGGCGAGGCAGGAATCGAACCTGCTTACCCATGTACTCCACACCAGCATTCGCCAACAGTTTCGGAGACCGACAAGAATCGTAGAGACAACGGCCCATACGGGCGCACATTATCAGTGTGATGTAGTCCCTAACAGCATTCGGCCCCTCCAGGAATTTTCGAATTGCGGATTTCGAATTGAAGAACGATCCGAAATCCGCGTTTCGAAGTTTATAACGACACCGAATCGATCACGCCGATCCAGTGATCAGCATTCAGTGCACCGCTTGCGAATTCCGAGATCACGTCAAACACCTGATCCGAGAATCCACCGATGTTGAGAATGTCATCACGCTCAACAGCCTGCACCGTTCCGTAAGGCTGCACGTCGATACAAGCCAGACGAGCCGCCGGATTGCGCTGCTTGAACACAGTCCACTCTCTCATCGTTTCGGTACCGCGACCTCCACGGGCATCGACCCACGACTCGTTGTCCGAAACATAGACCACGAGGTCGGCCTTTGCCTGGCGGCGATTCAGCAGTGCCAGCGGAGCACTACAGTTAGTTCCACCACCACCAATCGAAGCTAGCTTCGCAGCGTTTGTCAGCACGCTGTCGCGTGAGTTCAGGTTGATATCAACCACGTCACACTCGAACGGCAGCACTTCAGCGCGTGGGTTCTTGCGCAGCACTGCAGCCGCAACCAGCGCCGCCACATCGACACAAGACACCGATGTTGTTGCACCTTCGCGGAAGCCAGTTACCGGCGACAACATCGAACCCGACACATCCGGACAAACGACCACACGGCCTTCGATTGCCGGAACGTTTGCGATTGCGATCTCCATTGCATCCTGAAGAGCTTCGCTGACTTCCTTCGGAATGTTGGCGTTCGCATTGGCCATCATGTAAGCGACCAGCAACTGGTACGGAAACACGCGGGCCTTCGCAATTGCCTTCGGGTCGCGCAGACGATCCGCAATCAGCGCAGTCAGCTCTGGCTGACCGAACACACCGTGACGTGCAAAGGTGTTCAGGTTCATGCGAGTCATCTGCCACGGCGCGCGACGCGCGATCGCAGTCCACTCCGCCGTACCAAGCTCCAGCGCAGTCAGCATCTGGAATGGCACGTCAGGAACTTCACGCGATTCCCCCTTCTTGTACGCTTCGAAGTTACGAACAATTTCCGGTAGAGCTTCGAACGCGTATTCGCGACCGATGAAGTAGCCAAACAGCGCTTCACGCACTTCGTCCTTTGGCTTTGGGTGGACCATCTTCACGATATCAGTCAGCGATGGATCCTGACCCACGTTTGACTTGAAGAGTGTCGCCGGATCGCGAGCGTCGAGCCACTCGCGCACCAGGCGCTTCGGCGCAGTACCCAGCGACTTGCGGCCCACAGCTCCCGAACGCATGATCTGCACGAAGTTGCGTAGCATCTTCGCGTTGTCGATCACGCGCGGGAATACGCGTGCGAGCAGCTCGCGGTCCTTGACCGACAGCACTGCACAAAGCAGTGACGGCATGTCCTTCATGAAACCACGCTCGCGACAGAACACTGCGGTCTTCGCGATGAACTCCGCGTCGAGATCCACGCAGAGCTCGATCATCTTTGCCAGTTGCTCATCGGCACTTGCGTAAAAAGTTGCGTTCAGACAACCAGTCGCAGCGTACTGGGCCAGTTGATGCTTTGGCGACAGAGCGTACGCCGGAGCGTGCTCTTCGTTAAAAGCATTAGTCGCGGGAATCAGCTTGCCGACTAGCGACTTGAATAGAGTCTTGTTTGCCATGTTCGTCACCTCTTGAGCAGCAGCCTTACTTCAGGGTAGGGCCGAGCTAATACTTGTACGTCATCCTCGTAATGAACGTGCCCTGGTCTCGCTGACTTGACCGTCCAAATAAAAACACCATTGCGCTCGAGAATGGTCACCAATTCCCAGGCGTGCGCGAGATGCTCGCGAGCAGTTGACTTGAACCAGCAAATGGACTGCTCGTACTGAGGATGGTGCGGTAAATAATCGAATGGCGCTTTCATATGAGCACAAAACCAGGCTTCCACTTCTTCGATAGCATCGAGTTCGTACTTAGGCAGCCAATCTGTCCTCCACAGATCGTATGCAGCGCGAAAGAGACCCGCCGCAACATGCGAGACTTCATCGACTTCACCGCAAATAAAACGAATGAACACAACATCACCTATCGATGATCTCAATCGAAGTACCTTCAGTTGCGATTCGAAAAATGGCTGCGGGAGAAGGGGTTGAACCTTCATCTTCGAGTTCAAAGCCCGACGTGCTGCCGGTTACACCATCCCGCAATAAGAACTTCGGGGCACTGGGATTCGAACCCAGAACCTTGCGCTGATCTGGCGCTAACACCGCTTATAAGACGGCTGCTCTGCCGGTTGAGCTATGCCCCGTGAATTGGTCGCGGTGGAAGGAATTGAACCAACATCGCTCGATTATCAATCGAGAGCTCTGCCGTTAAGCTACACCGCGATGGTTGACCCGACGGGGCTCAAACCCGCACCTCACGGCTTAAAAGGCCGCTGCTCTGTCACTCGAGCTCCAGGTCAAGAGAATGGCTGTGGCGGAAGGACTCGAACCTTCGATATCCGGATTAACAATCCGGCGCCTTACCAACTTGGCTACGCCACAAAGAAAATTTTGGTGGACCGGGAGGGATTCAAACCCTCACAAGAAGTTTGCAGGACTTCTATGCTTGATTACATCACCAGCCCGAATTAGTAGTGGTTCAGTTTTGAGAATTACGCCGAAGGCGTTATCTACTTGCAGCCCAGGGTTGGAGCGCAGCGACAACCCTGGGATCATCATTTCCAACTGGACTTTCAACCCTGAAAGGGTTCGCCAACCGCCTAACCCTTTCAGGGTTGGAGGTGCTCTTTTATGCTCGATCCCAGGGTTGTCGCTGCGCTCCAACCCTGGGCTGCAATTAGCCAACGCCTTCGGCGTATGAATACTTTCAAGCTCAACCACCAGCCCGAATTGGTGGCTGTGGGTGGAGTTGAACCACCAGCCTCGCGCTTATGAGACGCTTGCTCTGATCCGTTTGAGCTACACAGCCATGGAAGCCCGCGGAGGAGTTGAACCTCGTGCCTTCCGCCCAGCTCTTGTGGTTCGGTTTAGAAGACCGATGCCGGGAACGCGGGCCGGAGTTGGAGGCGATGGTGAGATTTGAACTCACACGCTTCTGTTTACAAGACAGTTGCTCTACCAGTTGGAGCTACATCGCCTTACTGAATGGGGGGACGGGGCGTGAGGCCGGTGCGCCTCTGCGAACTCCACGGTCCACGGACAGTCTTCGTTCTGCCAGGATGAGTCACGCCCCGATAGCTTGCGAAATAAATTGGTACCCAAGGAAGGACTTAAACCTTCAACCTCTGGTTTGTAGGACCAGCGCTCCATCAGTTGAGCTACTCGGGCAGAAGATGCCAGGGCTTGTCCCGTCGAGAAGATGCCACGGGCTTGTCCCGTGGAGTCTCACGCTATCCGCTACACGCCACTTAAAGAATTCCGCCTGGATGCCACGGCCTTGTGCCGTGGAGGTTTCACGTTCGCAGCTATGTAGCTTCGAGCGTGACTCTCCACGGGGCAAGCCCGTGGCATCTCTATTACTCGGCGGTCGGAGTTGGAATCGAACCAACCTTTCGGGCTTTTCAGACCCGCGCTAATCCGTCTCAGCTATCCGACCGTAAGGGAGGGCCAAAGTTCAAGCCCTCCGTCTTTCGTTGTGCACCCTCTCCATGATGTCACGATCGTCGTGTACATCCATGAACAGGTATTTGCGCCATTCGGCCCGGTCCTCCGCGTAATGACAAAGCGCGACCCGCTCGAGCTTTACGCGCAGCGCCGACTGCGAAGTCAGCAGTGGCATGCGTGCTTCTTCCGGAGTGCGGTTGCTCTTCCGGTTGTTGCACTTGAGGCAAGCCGTGACGATGTTCAAAGGCGAGTTATCACCACCACGCGAACGCGGCAGAATGTGATCGAGAGTTAACTCGGGAACGCCTTTCCTCTCACCGCAGTACTGGCAGCGGAACTTGTCGCGCATGTAAATTCGCGAACGTTTCATGCCCGACTGCTCGCGTCTGCGACGAACGTTAATGTAATCGCGCCGGCGAATTACCGACGGCACAGGAAATTCATCGTGCACCGAACGCAGCACGCGGTCGCCGTCCCATTCCTCGACGAACACCGTGTTTTTGAACGTCATAATGATCGCGCGCGCGACACTGACGGTGCCGAGCGGCTCGTAAGTTTGATTAAGCAACAGAACTCTGCCATTCAGTGCCATACCCGGCACCTCCTTTCTGTGTTAGTCGATCAAGTTTCGAGCGCGCGGTGAGATTCGAACTCACGATATCGGATTTGCAATCCGGAGCCTTAGCCACTTGGCGACGCACGCTATAAGTAAGTTGGAACGGAAGGAGAGATTCGAACTCTCGAGTCGAGTTTGGAAGACTCGCATGTTTCCAGCTACATCACTTCCGTGGATGCGGGCCGGGCGGCCCGCGCTGGTTGTTGGGGTGAGATCTTTGGAGCTCCTGGCAGGACTTGGACCCGCAGCCTCGACGTTCGAAGCGTCGCGCTCTTCCATTTGAGCTACAGGAGCGAAAGTGTTTGGTCGGGGAGGACAGAGTCGAACTGTCACCACGAGTTCCCAGGACTCGGATGCTTGCGTTACACCACACCCCGTTAATTCTTTACTTCAAGCGAACAAGTTGGCCCTCGCCGGAAGGAACAAGTTCGGAAGGGTGGCTTGTTCACTATTGGAGATAATTGGTGCGCCAGGTGAGACTCGAACTCACAATCCCCTGCTTAAGAGGCAGGTGCCTT
>JAICQI010000906.1 GCA_025937955.1 Pyrinomonadaceae bacterium | reverse complement strand
TGTTGCGTATCGTTACTTCCATTAATCGTGGCATGAGAGCACTGAGTGCGAGTTTCGCAAGGCGTGGCTTTGGATATGTTATCGCGCTCAGCGGAGTAGTCCTTTTGGCGGGGGCAGGTGGGATGTATGCGTTTGAAAACCAGGTGCCCGGCGGCCTGAATTCATATGGTGCAGCTGTTTGGTGGACCGCGATGTTGTTGACAACGATCGGATCAGAGTACTGGCCGCAAACTGCGGAAGGTCGCGTTCTGTGCTTCTTACTGTCGTTGTATAGTTTTGGTGTATTTGGTTATATCACGGCGACGTTAGCTAGTTTCTTTATAGGTCGCGACGCCGATAGTGCAGGTGAGTTGGCAGGAGCCCGGGCCATTGAAGAATTGCGTGTTGAGATAGCCGCATTACACCAGGAAGTGCTCGCAGTGCGGTCGAGAATGTCTGGGTGAGCGCAAGGCAATGGCACTTTCGAGCCAAGCCTCGTCTATCCCTCAAGGCTCCTCGTAGCCGAAGGCTCTTACCTGAAAATCGAACTGCCGCGGGTCTTGAGTAAAGAAAAGACCGCCTCTTCTTTCAGAGCGCGCGGGCAAATAGTCAAGTGTGGTATGGCTGGTTTCAGCTCTCTCCGTGCCACGCCTCAACTCTCCCTCGATAACCACTCCTTCGGCACTCGAACCACCCTGATTAACGGCATGGAACCGCACTAAGAATCCATTTTGTGTCGGTACGACCGAGAATACGCGAACCGTTACTTCCGGTGGGGATACTTCTTTCCAAATCGCCTTGTAGAGTAATAAGCCAAGTGCCCCAGCCACCAGCACCAATCCGACGCATGCGATCACCCATTCGAGCGGTGGTATCTCGCTCTTATCTTCTTGTCCAGTCTTTCTCCCGTTGTCGGTATTCGGATCATGCTCATCTTCTTGAGCGAATTGGGCCGCGGTGACTACTTCTTCTTCTGATTGTCTCTTGTGTTCCGTGATCGCAGTTCTCCTTGTCAAAGTATCAACCTGGCTGCTGCCGCACCCACTCCCGCCGGAAAGCCGAGCACGATTACGGTGGTAATGAGTTGATGGAGAGTCAGTCCATCGGCTCGTCCGAAGGTCCACAGAACGTACATACTGATGATAAGAGCGATCGCATACCCGCCGACAGTGAAGCGAAGAAAGACACTCCAGAAAGGTGTGCCTTCGGGGACTGGAACCGTGCCACTAAACTCTAACGAATAAACAAATGCGTGCATGATGAGTAAGGAGGCGAGCGCTAGTGCCAGCGTGTGCCAATCGGTCATCTGCTGTGCGATTAGGACCATCTCCTCCGTCGGAGCGACGTTAAGCGCAAGGAAGAGCGACCCCACGGCCATGATGAACAGTTCGTAGCCGTACCCTTCCCGGCGATCCTTCTTCTTCCTCTCTCTTCCGAACTGACTTTGGGCCAGCATCGCTCCGATGCTCCCCGGCACAGCTTGAATGGCGACTTTGGCAACCATCTCATCGAAGGCCGTTCTTGATTGGATGACGGCGAATAGCAGAAGCGCCACCGAAGCAGCAGCGAATCCGACTGCGTAGGCGACGAAAGCGTCCAACGCGTCATCCTTAAAGCTGAAGGTTTCTTCGAACCCGATGTAGTGAGAGAGTCCAATGAGCAGCGGGATCGTCAGAACCAGGAAAAGCGCCAGCCGGAAATCGCTGATGTAAGTGCCCAGGTACCACATCTCCATGGTCATCAGCATCGGCAGTGAGAAGATGATCGCACCGCCGAAAGCGCGTGCTAAACCGATCGCAAACTTCCTGTTTGGACCTTGGCCCCGCACATTATCGCCGTGTTTGTGGTCGGATCGAAAGCCGGGCTGACCTGCAGAGTTTTTTATTGGTTCATTCACAATCGAATCAGTTTTCAAGGTTCAGAGCGTTGGCGCCATTCTCTCGCTAAGGCTTTGTCTCGATATTGATGTGCTTGATATGAGCGTACGTGCTTTTGGTCCTTTTCTCCAGCCTTTCCACGAATCTCTCGACCCCGGAGACACCGAGCTCAGATCGCCCACTTCGTGTGGGGCGTTCCGGCTGATGAGGAATTTACCTGTCAAGCATCCTGAGTTTTGAGATGTGGAACCGGGGAATTCATGCTGGGTTGGGTGTCGTTTGCGCCGATTGCAACATGCTTCTGCGCGGGACCGTCCGTGAGCTGTTTGGCGAGACTGACAAAGCAGTCCCGTTCTACGGAGTAAGTCATCTGGCTTAACAATTAGCCAGGCCCAGTATTTCTGTCTGAAACATGTGGATCTGATGTGGCGTTAAGCCGGAGCTGGCGAAAGCGATT
>JAICQI010000787.1 GCA_025937955.1 Pyrinomonadaceae bacterium | reverse complement strand
GCGGCCCCGGACCAACGAGAATGAAGAAGTGCGTCGTAGCGCTGTTTGGCTCGTCGGTGCGCGCCATTGAAACAATTCCGCGCACGTGTTTTACCAACCCCGGTTCGTCAGGAAGCCTGCGCATCATTCGCCTGGCTAGCTCAGGGCCCCACTTCTCGCTCGTCTGAAGATTCCCACCCTGAATCACAAACCCTTTCACCACGCGAGTAAACGTCGTCGTATCAAGCGCACCTGTCGCCGAGAGATTCAGAAAATTTCTCACCGACTCCGGCGCATTCTCCGGCATCATCGCTATCTCAATCGCGCCCAACTCCGTTTCTAACGTCACACACTGCCCAGCCAGTTTTTCAAGTGATGCGCCATCAAACGGCTCCGCCTGCGGCGGCGCCTCAGTTGCCGCCCGCGCATTCGCCTTCTTCGGCGATTCGATCGGTGCATTTGACTGCGCATTCACAGACGTCACCATCAACACTAAACTGATCGCAACAAGTGAAATCCTATTCATCATAATCCGTGTAAATCCTGCCTTAACAATCCGTCAAATCCGCGGTTCATAATCCGCGTTCAGCCATTTCGATCGCACGAAACATCGCGCGCGCTTTGTTTACCGTCTCCGCATACTCGTGTTCCGGAATCGAATCCGCAACGATCCCCGCACCTGCCTGGACCAGCGCTTCTCCGTTACGCAAAACTATCGTCCGGATCGCAATACACGAATCCAGGTTATCCGCGTAGTCCATGTACAACACCGAACCCGCATAAATCCCGCGGCGATCCGGTTCAAGCCCGCGAATGATCTCCATCGCGCGAATCTTTGGCGCGCCGGTCACAGTTCCCGCGGGAAAACATGAAGCCAACGCGTCGAAGCGATCCAAACCGTCACGCAAGCGCGACCTCAGACTCGTTTCAAGATGCTGCACGTGGGAATAACGTTCGACGCGCATCAGATCTTCAACCTTCACCGAACCGTAATCGGAAACACGCCCGAGATCATTGCGCCCGAGATCGACCAGCATCATGTGCTCCGCGATCTCTTTTTCATCCGCTCGTAGATCCTCGCTCAACAGCAGGTCTTCCGATTCCGTTGCGCCACGTTTTCTGGTTCCCGCGATTGGTCGATAGTCGAGTCGCTGGCCATGACAACGCACCAGCATCTCTGGCGACGCGCCCACCACTGTCTCATCGCCGGTGCGCAGAAAGAACATGTAAGGCGACGGATTGATGGCACGCAGCGCGCGGTAAATCTGGAGCGGCTCGCCGGTAAACTTCGCCGAGAACCTTTGCGAAAGAACGACCTGGTAACAATCGCCGGCAGCGATGTGGTCCTTCACCTGCCGCACTGCGTCCTCAAAGGCCCGGCGCGACCAGTTTGATTGCAGTGAAATGTTACCGCCGGTTTCACTGCGCGAAGGGGCTGGCAGCGAGCGGGTTTCAAAGATTCTCTTTTCGATTTCTTTGGTGCGCGCGACGGCCTCTTCGTAGAGTTTTCGCAATCGCTCGGGACTGCCGCCCGCTTCTTCAGTAAGAACGATCGAAACGATCTCCAAACGCTGCTTCACGCGATCGAAAGCAATCACAGTGCGATAAAACATCCAAACAGCGTCGGTCGGCATGTCGAGTGGCTGGGTACGATCATCTCTCAACGCCGGCTCAAACCATTGCGCCGCATCGTAACCAAGATAACCGACTGCGCCTCCGGCAAACGGCACGAGACCCGGTCGACGCGCCAGCGAACGGCCGCGAAAATAATCTCTGACCCATTCAGTCGCGAATGCCGGATACGTCTCGGTCTTGCCGTCACGCTCGACGATCGTCTGCATGCCTTTCCCGCGCACGATCATCTCGGGCTCGGCGCCGAGAAACGAATAACGCGCGATGCGTTCGCCACCTTCAACCGATTCCAACAGGAACGCGTACTGCGAATCTCCGGCGATGCGCATAAACGCACCCACCGGAGTGTGCAAATCCGCGAGCACCGAGCGCACGACAGGCACCACGTTACCCTCGCGCGCTGCGCGTTCAAACGCCTCAAAACTGGGAGGTTGAAGTTCGAGCATTGTGCTTTGGTGGCCTACCCTAAACGAGTGCCCGTGAGCCAGTGACCGCCATCAACTACCAGCACCACGCCGTTAATAAAACTTGCTGCGTCAGAGCAAATAAACACTGCCGCCTTCTCAATGTCGGCAATGCGCCCGAATCGTCCAAGCGGAACGCCCTTTCGCAGGCGCTCTTTAACCGGCTCAGGAACCAGACGCTTCATCCCTTCCGTGTCTTCAATTGGACCAGGCGCGATGCCGTTCACGCGTATTCCGTAGCGTCCCCATTCAACCGCGAGATTGCGTGTCAACGCATCGACGCCGGCCTTCGCTGCCGACACGTGAAGCTGCATCGGCGTGCCGAGATAATGGAGCGTCGCGCTGATGTTGAGAATTTGTCCGCGATGCTCTTTCAGTTGTGCAAACGCCGCGCGGCAAACATTGAACGTGCCTTTCAGATCGATGTCGACCACAGTTCCAAAGCCATTTGGCGACAACTCTTCCGCCGCGCACAAAAAGTTTCCCGCTGCGCCGTTCACGACGATGTCGATCTTTCCAAACTGTTCAATAGTTTGTGCTACCGCGTTTTCGACTGCTTCCGGCTGGCGCACGTCAGCCACAACAGCTATCGCCTTGCCACCATTTTGGTTGATAGCGTCAGCAGCAGGTTGTAAGTGGTCCAACTTCCGGCTCACCAGCGCAACACTCACGCCCGCTTCAGCGAGCGCACGCGCAACTCCGCCCGTGATTCCTGTGCCACCGCCCGTAACGAACGCCACGCGCCCGTTCAGAATTCCGTCAACAAAGATTGTTTCGCTCATAGTCCGATCCGTATTTATCGTGTCCGGTTTATCCGTAAAGATCCGCGGCCCTGATCGCTTCTTCCAGTTTGAACTTTCCTTCGTACAAAGCCTTGCCGACAATCACGCTGTCCAGTCGCGGCTCGTTCGTATCGCGAAGCCGCTTGATATCGTCGAGACTGGAAACGCCGCCCGAGGCCGTGACGCGCACGTTCCCGGCACGAACAACTGCCAATGTCTGATCAATG
>JAICQI010000014.1 GCA_025937955.1 Pyrinomonadaceae bacterium | reverse complement strand
GGATTTATTTTGAATGCGTCGTCGAGAAACAGTGCGGCATCGCTGTATGCGTATTTCGCGGTGAATAGTTCGGCGGCGCCGAGCTGTGCTTCAAAGTAACCCGAGTCGGCTTCAATGGCCGAGCGGTACATGTCGTTCGCGTCCTGAAACCGCTCGAGATGGACCAGCGCGCGGGCGATCAACGTTAGTTCCTGGGCGCTTTCAGGATCGTTGTCGGTGTAGTACTTGACGAAAGATTCGTAGATGGTTTTGGCGCGATCTTCCTGGCCGATCAGGTCGAGCACTTCGGCGCGACGCAGATCGCTCTCGAGCTTATCAGCCTTCTCGGAATCAGCTGCGGCACGTTCGAATTCGGCGATGGCTTCAGTGTGCCTGCCGGTCGCAGCGAGTGCTTCGGCGAGTTGGTGACGGACGATGCCGGCGTTGGGTGTCTTTTGCAGGAATCGTTTGGCGGTTGCCTCTGCTTCTGTGTAGCGGCCGGTTTCGATGTAGACGCGCAGCAGCGCTCGTTGCGCGACGACGTCGTTTGGGTTAGAGGCGAGACGCGCGCTCAGTAGTTTGGAGGCGTTCTCGTAGTCGCCCTTTTTGAGCTCGGCGAGACCGCGTGGCTCGGGTGCTTGCGCAAAGGCGCCAAGCGTCGCGAGAAGAAATATACCGCCTAAAAAAATGTTTCTCGACTGTTCCATTTACGTTCCCGCTTGTTTGATTGAACGATTAACTTTTGCCAGTTCGATAAAGAGTCGCTCGAGTGTTGCTTGGTATTCGGCCTCGGGCATATCTGCCTTGCGTGCGATTAGTTGTTCGATCTCACCTTCAAGACGTGTACGCTCTTTGAGCAGTTTCGCTGTTGTAACACTCGCGGCGGCTTCGTCCACGCTGAGCGAATCGAGGTAAGTCGCGCGCGCTAGTAGTCCTTCGCCTGCTTCCGCTTTCTCATGGCCGACGCCGTCGCCATTATCGTCGATCAGCGCGTGCTCGGTGGCGAGCCGTCCCGCGCGCTTGTAGAAATCTCCTGTTAGACGGCTGGCATAAACAAAAGCTTCGAGCACTGAAACGTGGCCGTCCTGATCTGTGTCGGCGTCGGCAGCACTCAGCGCCGAAATGAAGAATCCGGCAAAGCGCGTGGCGTTCGTTTCCTGGCCGTTGCGCGTGGCAGTAATCACGATCCGTCCCTTTGCCGCAAGGCTCTTGATGAACTCACCGCTCGCGCTCGCCATGTTGAATACGACTACGCGACGCGACGGCAGCGACGAGAGCAGGACGTTGTATTCCGACGCGGAGAGATCGGGTCCGACGAGATTAAACTTCGATTCCTTGCCATCGAAAGATCCATGACCGATCAAAAACACGAACAAGACATTGTTTGCATCGAGCTGAGACTTGAGCGTCGCGAAGGTGCGTTTCACTTCTTCGGCAGTCGCGCTTTTCTCTGACAGTACTTTGACATTCTTGCTATGGAACCCAAACCGTTCCTCGAGCACGCTGCTCAATTGCTTAGTCCATTCATCAAACTGTTTCGCGTAAGCCGGCTCCCCACCCGGGCCATTTATGATTACCGCAAATTTGTTCTGATCGACCTTCTGAGCACACACGACAAACGCCGCCAACAACACCAGAACGATCGACCCTATGTAACGCCTTATCATCAAATCCGTGTAATCCGTGGTTAATTACGCCAATCCTTCACGCTTCCTTAGAAACCACTCCGCGCTCAACAACCCAATGATCAACAAAAAGTTCACCGGCATATCCCACAAATCTTTCGTTACCCGCTCGGAATACGGTGTCTGGCGATAAATCAGATCATCCAGCAACGCCTGGCTTTCGGCGGGCGTGTAGTACTTCCCGCCAGTCTCAGCCGAAATGCGCTTTAACAGGTCGCTATTCTGCGCGGCGCTGTAGTACTCGCGATTCAGATCGCTCACCAGCATATTTGATTGCGCACTCAACTGACCGAGACTTCCGCTGTTTCCGATCAACTCGACCCGGTGTTGGCCCAGTTCGTCAGCCTTGAACTCTCCTGCGTACGTGTTGACGGAATTCAGCGTCGTAAATTTCAAAGGAACATCAACCACCAGGCCCGATGGTTTCGTCACTCGCGCCGTCGCGTGCGCATCGGCGACCGGATTGAACCGCTTGTCACGAATGTCGGCGCCTATCTGCACGTTATCGTCGAGTGCGTAAACTTCCTTTTCAGTCCCGATCTCAACCTGCTTCGGAGTACTGCTGACAAGGTAACGCAGCATCTGTCGCCAGAACGTTTCGTGCGCATTGTTTTTCGAATCCATTCTCATGCGCCAGCGCCACGTGTCCGCCGCAGTTAAAGCCAATGTTTGTCCGCGGCCGTACCGTTGTTGGACCAGCAGCGGCACGACCTGTGCCGAACCTTCAACGCGCCGCGCTTCGAGCAACACCGAAGCACCGGGCTTAACATTCGTCAGCACTTCTGACACGGAGATCGGCGGCAGTTCGTTCCACGCTTTTTGGTTCGCGCCGCGATCTTCGTTCAGACGCGTGATGGGGTGCGCCTGGCCGGCGCCCGTGAGTATCGGTTTAAAGACTGGCGCGAACGAGTTCGCATCGTCCACTGGCCCGCCGGTAAGCGAAACCGGCAACAGCTCTTCGATCGTAGTGCCCTTGTACTTGCCGCCATCAAAAGCAAGGCGGCCGCCGATGGCGAGCAAGCCACCGCCGCGGCGCGCGACGAACGCTTCGATGCTGCGTAGCTCGTCAGCAGTAAAGAAGCCCGCCTCGACACTGCCGATGATCAAGCCGTCATACGAGAAAAGCTCTTCTTCGGTTTTTGGAAAACCGGTTGCGAGCTCCGTCTGAGTACCGATGCCCTGGCGGTAAAACTTGTTCTCGCCAGTTCGCTGAAGCGAAACGAGAGTAACGTTCTTTTCGTTGGGCTGGATCGATTCGCGAATCTTGCCCAGCTCCCAGCGCGGCTCGCCTTCGACGTGCAGAATGCGCAGCGGTCCCTGGATCACTTCCACCAGCGAGTCTTGCTTGTTGTTTTCGATCGTCAACTCGCCGTCGAGTGGTGTGACTTCGACTGTGTAACGATGAACGCCCGGAGTGGTGGGCGTGATCTCGACGTTGATTGCCTGCGTGTCGTTGCCGCGCAGGTTGAATTCTTCCGTTTTCACAGCGCGACCATCTTCACGAACACTCAGCAAGACTTTCGTTTGGCCGTAGCCACTGAGCCCGACGATCGTTTCGATATTAAGTCGCGAACCGACCAGCACGCGGCGCGGCATGTTGACGCGCGTAAGCTCGGCGTCCATTGGTCGCGCAGTGTTGCCGACGCCAACCGTGAACACGGGAATGTCGCGAGCGCGCAGTTCTCGTAAAACTGCGGCGAGATCGCGTGGCACGTTCGACGCGCCATCAGTGGCGAGCACGACAGCGGACAGCGGCATACCGGAAGAACGTTTGATCGTCTCGTCTAATGCGCCGGCGAGATCGCTGGTGCGTCCTTCGCCGTACAGATCGTTGCCGTCTTTGAGACGCGCGAGTGCTCCTGAAAATCCGTACAGGTTGGTCTTGAACTTGTTCTCGAGTTGGTTGAGAAACGAATTTTGTCCGGGGTTGGTGTTTAGCAGTGCTTGCTTAACGCTGTCCAGGCGAGTCGCACCGCCCGGAACGTCTTGCAGTTTCATACTGACGGAGTCGTCAATCACCATCGCGACGTAACTGCTGCGCGGGATCACCGACGATACGACTACCACCGGCCGTAACAACAACACCACCATGACGGCGAGAATTGCTGCCCGCAGTGCGACCAGCGTGGCTGTCGTGCCTTTTGATAAACGTACGCGTGGTCGTAGATAAATGAAATAAATGAAGACTCCGGCGAGCAGGGCGAGGAGGATGAGAACCACGGCGCTCGGACGCACGTCAAAACCGAAGCGACCGTTAGTAAAAACGGCCTGCTCATGTCCGAACAGAAACCGTACGAGTTGGTTCATTTTTGGTGAACGCCATTATACACGCCGCCCCGCGCGTGAGCCTCTGAAAGACGAGCGGCCGTGATTACGTTTTTGCTTAGTAGCCGCCATCAACTTGGCGGTTGTTTCATTTGGCCCCATTTATTTTTTCGGATCTAAGCCACAAAAGCCACAAAGAAGCATTAGCCACAAAAAGGCACAAAAGGCACATAAGAACTAATGCAAGAATTAGTGAAGAAATTCTTATGTGCCTTTTGTGCCTTTTTGTGGCTTGCTTCTTTGTGGCTTGATACACTGCCGCGTCAATGAACCCCAGACAATCAGCCTACGCGCTATTGCTCACAACTTGTTTGCTCTTTGGACTGCTCGGAGGTGTGTCGTCTTCGGCTGAGCCCGACGGGCCCGCCAGCCAGGGACGACCAATCACGCCCGCCGGTTCGTTGGTGCAGGATCTGACGACCCGTCAAGCCGCGGTCGGCGCACTGCCTGTGGATCTGGTGCGCAGTCCGGACAAGTTAGGACCGGGCGGCGAGGGTCGCTTCCTGCTTGCCGTGAACAGCGGTTACGGTATTCAGTTCAACGCCGCCGCGAATCGCGGTCAGCAGTCGATTGCCGTGATCGATCTGAATGCGAAGCCGGCGGCAGTGGTCCAAAACGTTTACTTCCCATCGCCGCAAAGTGTGAACGTGGGCGTGGTGTTTGCGCCGGCACCGCAAGAAGACGGCTCGCACGCGCTGTACGTCTCCGGTGGTTTCGAAAACAAGATCTGGATATTCCGTTTTCAACCGCAAAGCAATACGCCGATCACTCCCGCATCGCCTGGTCCAAACACGACGATCGAAGCTCCGTTCATCGACGTCAGCGGTTTTGCTTTCACGGCCAACTCACCGCGGTACAACAGCGACCGCGCTCCGGTTTATCCAAGCGGCCTTGCGATCAGTCCGGACGGCAACACGCTTTTCGTGGCAAACAATCTCGGCGACAGTTTGGGAATCATTGAAGACTTGCGCGGCGCCCGCAAACTCACTCGCATCGACTTGCGCAAGGATGCTGTTGGGGAACACTTTGTCTATCCGTATTCGGTAGTTGTGGTTCACGAGCGTGGAATGGTCGTCAAAGCTTATGTTTCCTGCTGGAACGAGAACTCAGTCGCAGTAGTCTATCCGGGTGGTTCCGCACAACCGATCTCACGCATCGGTGTAGGACGTCATCCGACCGTGATGTTGTTGAATCCGGAACAAACGCGCCTTTACGTTGCGAATTCGAATAACGACAGTGTTTCGGTAATCGATACCAGAATCGATAAAGAGCTCGAACGCATCAGCGTGCGTTTGTCTGAAGGCGTGCCGGCAGGCAATAGTCCGGAAGGATTGGCGTTGCGTGGCGACGACCTGTACGTCGCCAATGCTCATAGCAATTCAGTTGCGGTTGTCGAGCTTTCCCCGAAGGCACGTGGCGAAGCGTCGTCAGGGGAAGAGCGCAGCACGGTGCGAGGGTTTATTCCGACAGGCCAGTATCCGTCGGCGCTCGCAGTCGTGGGCCAAACGATCTTTGTCGGCAATGGGAAGGGCACCGGCGTTCAGAATTCATCTGTCGTTGTCGACAACTCAGGCCGCGTGCCAAACGCGCCCAACGATCGCTTTCCCGTCGGAACCGGTCTCGCGAACAAGCAAGGCGGGCAATACAGCGCTTCGATTGTTATCGGAAACATCAGCGCCGTTAACCTCCCGGACGATCCGGCACTGTCTCGTTACACGCAACAGGTAATGCGAAACAACGCCTTGCTTGGTCCACGTCAAACGCGGCTCTTTCCGGGTCGTTCGCCAATCAAGCACGTGATTTACGTGATTAAGGAGAACCGCACTTACGATCAGGTCTTTGGCGACGTTGAAAAGTCAGGCGACGGCACGAAAGCTGACGGCGATCCATCACTCGCCATCTTCGGCGCCGGCGACGCAGCCGCCCGGCCAAGCGGTCAACGACAGGACATCTCGCCGAATCATCGCGCGCTCGCGTTGCGTTTTGGCTTGTTCGATCGGTTTTTTGTGAATTCGGAAGCGAGTCCTGACGGGCACAACTGGTCCACCGCGGCATTCTCCACCGACTACGTCGACAAAGCGTTTCGCTGGCAGTATAGCCGCCGTGGGCGAACTTACGATTATGAAGGTTTCAATCGTTTGCCCAACTACGAGCCGGTGCGTGGTGCGCCTTCGATGTTTGGGCCAACTGTGAAAACAGAAGACATTGCGAACTTCATGCGTCGTTTCATTCCGTACCTGCACGGCGCACGCGATGTCGCCGAGCCCGAGACGCTCTACCTCTGGGACGCCGCCGCGCGCGCCGGTCTCACTTATCGCAATTATGGTGAGTTCGTGGCGACGCTTTCGGAAGCTGACGTTAAAGCAATCAGAGACAATCGTGCGAAGTCGTATCCGGATGTGTCGCCGAATGTTTCTGCTTTTCCGACGAAGAAGTCGTTGGAAGGTCGCGTCAATACCGAGTATCGCAACTTCGATATGGATACGCCTGACGCGATGACGGTCGATTCATATCGCGCCGCAAGAGAGACGAACGGAACGACAGATCCGCTTATCAATAATTCCCGGCTCAGCGTGTGGTTGCGGGAGTTTCGCACGTTCGCGGCTGAGCGTGCCGCCGGGACGGGCGATCGGTTGCCGAATCTTTCAGTGGTGCGCTTGCCGAACGATCACACG
Organism: Pyrinomonadaceae bacterium; assembly: GCA_025937955.1. GTDB lineage: Bacteria > Acidobacteriota > Blastocatellia > Pyrinomonadales > Pyrinomonadaceae > PSRF01. The sequence goes on along the minus strand of JAICQI010000014.1, from coordinate 13,339 downwards.
GATGGCATTGCCGTGCGCAAGCCGACGCCGCAGTTCTTTGTCGCCGACAACGATTATGCATTGGGACTGTTAGTCGAAGCCGTGTCGAACAGTCCTTACTGGAAAGACACTGCTATCGCGGTGGTTGAAGACGATGCGCAGGATGGACCGGATCACGTCGATGCACACCGTTCAGTGGCCTTGCTGATCAGCGCTTATAATCGCCCGGGCGCTTTGATTCATGAGTTTCACAACACGGTGAGTTTGATCAGAACGATTGAGTTGTTGCTCGGCATTGAACCAATGAACCAGCTTGATGCAACAGCATCGCCTATCAATATCTTTCGCGCCGAGCCCGATCTGCGACCTTACAAGGCGGTACTTCCAACCGTCGACCTCGAAAATCTGCTTACGCCACCACCGCGAGATGCAGCCACTGCTTACTGGATGCGACGCACGGAAGAACAGGACATGGCCCACGCGGACATGGCCGATCCGGAAATACTGAATCGCATCATCTGGTTCTCCGTTAAAGGCAACATCCCCATGCCCGAGATCAGCCGCCTCCCTGCCTTCGACGCCATGCGTCTCGGACTACAAGAGGAGCGCGAAGAGATTGCGGAGAAAAGCACCATTAAAAAGCGCGATGATGATTAATTTTCGGTATTGAAGAAATCGAATAAGCTGTTATACTCCCCACAAGGAGTAAAAAATGTCCTCAAAAGTACCATTTCCGCCGCCGGGTTTTGATGACCTATCGGCTGACGAACAAGCCGATTATGCTAGTGAGCTTTGGGATCGCGTAACCGAACGAGAACACGAGATAAGTGTTCCGGATTGGCACATGGAAATCGTGCGGGAGCGAATGGCGCGTTACGAGAGAGAAGGCATGGAAGGAATTTCCCTGGAGGACTTAGAAAAAGAACTCTTTGAACAATTAACTAACTCATCGAAGGATTAAACATCGAAGGATTAATAAGCTAGATCCTCACTCATAGCTATGAACTACCGCATCGTCCTCTCACCGGACGCGAAAGCAGATATCAGCTCAGCCGTTTGGTGGTACCAACGAAGAGATCCAAACTTGGCTTTTCGCTTTACGCTGGAAGCATTCGAAACACTGCGTCGGATCGCTCAATATCCCTTTAGTTATCGCCTTATCAGGGGCGTAGTGCGGCGAGCAGATCTCAAGCGTTTTCGTTACTCTATTTACTACTCTTTAAATATCGATCGCATTTCTGTTATAGCTGTCATCCATCAGCGTCGGGCCGACAGCGTTTGGATGGGCCGAGGCAATGGAAATGGCTGATGAGGGGTCGATGGACGACAAAGACTTTCTTAAACAAGCTAGAAAGTACTCGGAACCGTTCTGTATAACCAACGGCAAGAAGTTTCGACTGAAAGATGTCGATCCGGGCGACACGCTGGACTTCGAATCGGACGAGAAGCCGAAGGCGCAGGATGCGTTGGCGGCGGGTGTCGAGGCGCTGGCGGAACTACAGGAGAAACTGTGGGCCCAGGACCGCTGGGCCGTGTTGATTATCTTTCAGGCCATGGATGCGGCCGGCAAAGACGGCGCGATCAAGCACGTGCTGTCAGGCGTCAATCCGCAGGGTTGTGAAGTCACATCTTTCAAAGCGCCCTCTGCCGAAGAGTTGGACCACGACTTCTTATGGCGTTGCGCCAAACGTCTTCCCGAGCGCGGACGCATCGGCATCTTCAACCGCAGCTACTACGAAGAAACGCTAGTCGTCCGCGTGCATCAAAACTTCCTCGCCGGACAAAAGCTCCCACAAGATCTCAAAACCAAAAACATCTGGAAACGCCGCTTCCGCGACATCACCAACTTCGAACGTTACCTGACGCACAACGGCATCCTGGTCTTGAAATTCTTCCTGCATGTCTCAAAAGGAGAACAGCAGAAACGCTTTCTCGAGCGCATAGACGACCCGTCGAAGAACTGGAAGTTTTCTCTCAACGACGTTCGCGAACGCGAGCACTGGGACGACTACATGGATGCCTACGAACAAACCATCCGGCACACCGCAGCGAAGTATGCGCCGTGGTACGTCGTCCCCGCTGACAACAAGTGGTTCACGCGCCTGGTCGTGGCAGCGGCGATCGTCGAGAACGTGAACGCGCTTGATCTCGAGTTTCCAAAGCTCGACGAAGAACAACTCAAGGCGTTGGAAGAGGCTAAAAAGAGCTTAGCCACGGATCAACGCGCGTCGTAGACCATCACGCGTTTCCGGGTGCTTGTTCCGAAGAGCAGGCCGCTGACTGCGCCGATACCGGTGCCAAACATCAACCCTACGGGGATCCAGAGCTCGCTATCATCGCTGTCTGGTGAATATTTGGCCGCACCGATTCCGGCGCCTGCCCCCGCTCCGATGCCGGCGCCAATCAACGCCCACTTTCCTTTTTGCGCTTTGCCCTCGATTACGGAGACCTGGCGAACGTCCGCGCGCGCGATGCTCGTTGGTTTGCCATCGCGGTCGATGGTCAGCGTAGTATCAGTGGCTTCGATCATCCGCCCTTTGACCTGTTTCCCATCCTTTTGCTTTACGACGAGCTTTTCGTCGGTCTTTAGCCGTTGCACGACGGCCCAGTCATTTGACGACGCAGTCTGCGCAAACGCGAGCGGTGAATAGCTGGATACGAGTAGTAAGATCAGAATTACAGGAAGTGATTTGTGTTTCATAATGTTCTCCTTCGAGGGGAATCCTCAGTCGAGAACATGTGCAAGCATTGTTCCTGCTCGTTCTGGTGAAAGATCGCGGCACTGGGCTCGCGAATGCGCAGATAATTCCGACAGGTGAAAGATTTGTGATAGTTTGTCTGCACGCAATGGATTCACGAATCAGACGCATCAGGGTGATCGATTCACACACGGGCGGTGAGCCTACACGCGTGGTTATCAGCGGCGGTCCCGATCTCGGGAATGGCCCTCTATCAGCACGTGTCGAGCGCTTCAGAAACGAATATGACGCGTTCCGCTGCGCCGTGGTACATGAGCCGCGTGGCTCTGACGCGGTTGTGGGAGCGTTGCTGTGTACTCCCGTTGATGAGTCGTGTGTGACGGGGGTGATCTACTTCAACAGCGTTTCCTACCTCGGCATGTGCGGGCACGGAACGATTGGAGTAGTGGCCACGCTGGCTTATCTGAAGCGCATCGGCGTGGGATCTCATCGCATCGAGACGCCGGTCGGTGTTGTAGTCGCACATCTCGACGAAGAAGGCAAAGTTGAAGTCGCGAACGTGCCGAGTTACCGGCTGGCGACGAACGTGACAGTCGAGGTGCCGGGATTTGGACCGGTGACTGGCGACGTTGCGTGGGGCGGCAACTGGTTTTTCCTTGTCAAGGAGCACCGCGAAGAGTTAGTGCTGGAGAATCTCGATCGGCTGATGGAGTTTACGCTGGCGGTGCGCGATGCCCTGGCGCGTGCGGGAATAACCGGAAGCGATGGTCACGAGATCGATCACGTTGAACTCTTCACACCTTCGAAAATGGCCGGAGTGGACAGTAAAAATTTTGTACTTTGTCCAGGTAAAGCATACGACCGCTCGCCCTGCGGCACCGGCACCAGCGCCAAGCTCGCTTGTCTCGTCGCCGATGGAAAACTCAGCGAAGGCGAGGTGTGGCGACAAGAAAGTATTGTAGGAAGTGTTTTTGAAGGCAGGGTAAAGGTGATCGATAACGTGGTCCATCCGCGCATCAAGGGCTCCGCCTTCATCACCGCCGAATCCGATCTAATTCTCGACGAGCGCGATCCGTTTGCGACGGGCATTCGCGGATGACGGCAAAAGCTTACGACGTGATCATCATTGGCGCGGGCATTGTCGGTTCTGCGTGCGCAGCGGAATGCGCGCGTGAAGGGCTGAGTGTAGCGATCGTCGAAGCTGGAATAATCGGCGGTGGCGCAACGGCGGCGGGCATGGGCCATCTCGTCGTGATGGACGATTCGGAGGCGCAGTTTGCCTTAACGCGTTATTCGCAGCTGCTTTGGGACGAGATTGGCGACGAGTTGCCGCGCCAAGTCGAGCACGACTCATGCGGAACGATCTGGATTGCCGTCGATGACGAAGAGATGGCGGAGGTATCGCGGAAGGCGAAGTTCTATTCGGACCGTGGCGTTCGCGTTGAGATTCTCGACGCGCAGTCGGTTGCGGAAGCCGAACCGAGCTTGCGGCCGGGGCTGGTTGGAGGTCTTCGCGTTCCTGGTGACAGCGTGATCTATCCGCCGTGTGCGGCGCAGTTCTTTGTTGACCAGGCGATGTCGAAGGGTGCTGCGTTGTTTCTCGGCAAAGCCGTTGAAACTATCACGCGTGACGGCGTTCGCTTGCGCGATGGAACTTCGATCTCGTCGGGAGTGATCGTGAATGCAACGGGGAGTTGGTCGCCCGCTTTGACGCCCGGGCTCGAGGTGAAGAAGCGCAAAGGTCATCTCGTCATCACCGATCGCTATCCGAACTTTCTACGCCATCAACTCGTGGAGCTCGGCTATTTGAAGAGCGCGCACGCGCTGACTGCCGAGTCAGTTGCTTTCAACATCCAGCCACGCAAGACTGGACAGTTGCTGATTGGATCTTCAAGACAGTTCGACGTCGATGGTGTGGAGGTTGACGGTTCAATCGTTACGCGCATGCTCAATCGCGCGATCGAATATTTACCCGGGCTGCGCAAGCTCTCTTCGTTACGAACGTGGACGGGGTTTCGTGCAGCGACGCCGGACAAGCTTCCGTTGATTGGTCCACACGTCGAGCACAGTCGACTCTACCTCGCCACCGGACACGAAGGTCTCGGGATAACAACGTCGCTCGGCACAGCCAAGCTTCTCGTCGCGCAGATCATGAATCGAGAGACGGCAATTGCAGTGGCGCCTTACCTGCCTGCGCGCGTGACACGGGAGCCGGCGCATGCCTGACACGGTGACTGTCGTTGTCAACGGCGTTTCCGTGACGATGCCTGCGGGCAGCATGGTATCGGCGGCAATTCTGAAAACGGGCGTCTATGGTTTCCGTCGTTCGGTCAGTGGTGAGCCGCGTGGTCCATTGTGTGGGATGGGGATCTGTTTCGAGTGTCGCGTGACGATTGACGGCGAGCAGCACTGTCGCAGTTGTCAGACGGTTTGCAGGAACGGAATGGACGTGCGAACTGATGGGTGAGGCTCGTCATGTTTGCGACGTGCTGATCGTTGGCGCCGGGCCGGCCGGGTTGGCGGCAGCCTTTCGTGCGGCGCAGAGCGGGCTGCGCGTCACGGTTGTTGATGATAATCCTGCCGTAGGTGGACAGATCTGGCGCGGCGAACAAGCAAAGCCTTCGTCGCGGGAAGCGCAAGCGTGGTTTGAAAGAATTCGCAGCGTTGAGATTCAACTGATCAGCGGCGCGCGTGTGTTTGAGCACCCGTGGGCCAGAACGTTGCGCGCGGAAACGCCTGACGGCGTTTGCGAATTGAGCTATACGAGCCTGGTGCTTGCCACCGGAGCACGTGAACGATTCCTGCCGTTTCCGGGTTGGACGTTGCCGAACGTCATGGGCGCCGGTGGATTACAGGCGCTGGTGAAGACGGGATTGCCGATTGAAGGGAAGCGCGTTGTAATTGCTGGTAGCGGTCCATTGTTGTTGGCAGTCGGAGCTTATTTGCGCGGGCGCGGCGCGGACGTGTTGTTAATTGCGGAGCAGGCGTCGTCAGTGCAGTTGGTTCGGTTCATCGCCGGTTCGATTGGCAAGATGTCTCAGGCCTTGAGTTTGAAACGACAGTTGAGAGGCGTGCGATATCTGAATGGATGCTGGGTGGTTAAGGCGCACGGAGAAGACAAACTCGAGAGTGCGACGCTGTTTCGAGGAGGGAAGCATTGGCAGGTTCCGTGTGATTACCTTGCGTGTGGGTTTCATCTTGTGCCGAATGTTGAGCTGGCTGAGTTGTTAGGATGTGTTGTTGAGAACGGTTGTGTGCGAGTGGATGAATTGCAGCAGACTACGGTTCCGCAGGTTTATAGTGCTGGAGAAGCGACTGGAATCGGCGGGTTGGAGTTATCGCTTATTGAAGGTGAGATTGCCGGGCTCGCGGCCAGCGGTAAGAGTGCACGGCAGTTGTTTTCGGTTCGTGAGAAGCATCGCAGGTTCGCAGCGTTGCTGAATCAAACGTTCGCATTGCGTGAAGAACTTAAGGAGTTGGCCGAACCCGAGACGATTGTGTGTCGTTGTGAAGACGTTACTTTCGCGAGGCTGCGCGAGCACAATTCGTGGCGTGCGGCAAAGCTGCAAACGCGCTGCGGGATGGGACCATGTCAGGGAAGAGTTTGCGGTGGCGCAGTTGAGTTTCTGTTTGGCTGGCGCGCGGAGTCGGTGCGCCCGCCGGTGTTGCCCGTGAGGGTTGAGAGTTTAGTTCGTGGGAGCGACTGACGTAGATGCAAATGAAATGGACGGGTGTGATGCCCGCGACTACCACAGCTTTTGACCAGCATCTCAATATCGACCACGCGTTTGTGGGCCAACATGCGACGTGGTTGATCGATCATGGCTGCACTGGAATCGTGACGCCGGGCTCGTTAGGTGAGAGCGCTACGCTGAGTTTCGATGAGAAGCTGGCAATCTGGAAGACGGTCATCGGTGCGGTTGGAGAGCGCGTGCCGGTTGTTGCAGCGATTGCCTCGTTGAGCACTGCTGAAGCGGTGCAGTTAGCCCAACGAGCGGCTGACGCGGGTTGCAGTGGCTTAATGGTGTTGCCACCGTACGTCTACCGTAGCGATTGGCGCGAGATGAAAGCGCACATCGAAGCAGTGTTTCGAGCGACGAAACTTTCCTGCATGCTCTATAACAACCCGGTCGTATACGGCACTGACTTCCTGCCGGAACAGATCAAAGAACTTGCTGCGGAGCACGAGAATTTCGAGGCGGTGAAAGAGTCGAGCACTGACGTGCGACGCGTGACGTGGATTCGTGAATTGGTTGGTGACAGATTGGCGATCTCTGTGGGTGTTGATGACGCGATTGTAGAGGGGATCGCGATGGGCGCTGTTGGTTGGGTCGCGGGACTCGTGAATGCGCTGCCGCGAGAGTCGGTCGATCTCTTTAACTACGCGAAGAACGGTGAACGGGAGAAAGCGATCGCGCTCTATAACTGGTTTCTGCCGCTACTGCGGATGGATACGGTGCCGAAGTTTGTGCAACTAATCAAGCTGGTCCAACAGGAAGTCGGGATGGGCAACGCTCGTGTTCGCCCGCCTCGCCTGGAGCTTACAGGCGCCGAACTCGAGGAAGCGTTGAGAGTAATCCGGGGAATATTAGCCGCGAATAAACGCGGGTAAAGACTGATCGGCCACACGTAGGCCGACGTCGAATGCTTCCTCAAATAGCGCGACTCCGCTGAGTTCTGAATGAGCGAAGTGGATTGAGCGAAATGGCTTCGCACCCTCGCGTCGTGCCTGGCCCCACATAAAACCTGTTCGCGGGCGGATCATTGCGTGTCCCCAACGCATCACGTCCAGGCGTTCGACGAGGTTGCGGATGTCAGGATGAGCCCGTGAAAGATCTGTTAGCGCGATTTCGGCCCAGCCTCGCCAATCAGTTTCCAAAAGGCGCGTGCGCGCGGCGCGTGGGTTCTCGTCACACAGCGGATAGTAATAAGTGAGCACGGTTGGACCACGATCGAGACCGCGCTGGTGCGTCGCGACCACGTAACCAAGCGAAGGACTCTCGTAGAGGACATTGTCCCACGCGAGCGGAAAGTCACGCGGCGAACCGGGTTTCGGCCGATCTTTCAACGTCAGGTTCGCAACCATCCATGAGCCAAATTGAAACTCGGAAATATGCGGCGGTGGAGTGTCGCGATAAGGTCTGACGACATATCGCGCCATGAACTGTGGCGCTGCGAAGATCACGCGACGAGCGTGAAACCCACGCGGGTTCCGCCCTTCGCGATCGAGAGTGATTACGTCGACACCGTCCTGCACCGGTATCAGCTCAACTGCCGCGCGATCGAGCTGAATATTCGATTTTGCTTTCTCAAAAAGATGTTGGACCAGACGCCCGTTGCCTTCCGGCCATGTGATGAGCGATTGTGATTCAATTCCCGGTTCCACCACGCGCGAGCAGAAGTAAAACAACCCTGCCCAGGCGCTGGTCTGTTCGAGCTCCATGCCATAGTCGTCACGGCAAGCGTAGTTTACCCACCACCGCAGCCGCGGACTCGAAAGGCCACGAGCGTTCATCCAATCGGCCATCGAGATACGATCGAGCGCGGTTACTTCGGCGTCGTCCGAACAGGCCGATACCGGTAGCGTGAACGCGCGGCGGCCGCGTGCATCGCGCCAAGAGATCCACTGGTACAACTCGGCGTTGAACTTGTCGAGTTGTTGCTTATCGTCTTCGCTTGCACCGGCGTGAAGATAGAGTCCTTCGTACCAGCGGCCTTTATAGAAGACACGCTCTTCCGGATCGCGACAAAGAAACTGCTCTCCAATGACAGGCTGGCCGTCGCTGTCTTTTCCTTCGATGACGCCCATCTCTTCGAGCAGCGACACGAGCGCGGTGTTCTCTTTCATCGGCGCGGGAATGTAGTGCGCGCCCCAGGGAAAAGAGATGATGCGGTTCGAGCCGGAGCGCGAAGTGCCACCGGGAGCGCTTTCGAGCTCGATCAGGAGGAAGTCTTTGAAGCCGGAATTGTGTAGACGCCACGCCGCGGTGAGACCGGCAACGCCGCCGCCGACGATTACGAGCGGAATGTTGGACCAGGCATCCTGAGGAACTTCCACTCGCAATCCATCGCGCAAACGATGGCCGAAGACATCCGACGTGCCGACGATCTCGCCCGGCGGCAGCGGAGGTGTCTCGCTCCGACGACACGCCGCAAGCGCCACCGGAAGACCGAGAAAAGCTGCAAGGATCTCACGCCTATTCATTCAAGAATATTTTTAGTCGCGGATGAACACGGATGAAGACACGGATTTAATTTTTGTGCCTTTTTGTGGCTCTATTCAAACCTTTTCCACTCGCCTTCGTAGTAGCGCACCAGCGCCTGGTTATCGAGGCGGTTGATCTCGACCGGTACCGGCTCGATGTCCTTCGCGAGCGTAAACATCGCCGTGAGTGTTTGATCATCGAGAAACTTCAAACCCGGTGGCGGGTTCCTCGGGACTTCAAACGCTGACGAGCGCGCGAGCGCGAAACCCCACAAGCCAAAGCTCGGCACCGCCGTGTAATAAGGCCGAACGTAGAAACCTGCCGCTTCGAGCGTGCGGATGATGCACCAGTACGAGTTGCGCGCGAACATCGGCGACGTCGATTGCACCGAGACCGCGGCGTTCTCGCTGAGCCGGGATCGCAGCAAACGATAAAAGCGTGTCGTGTAGAGCTTGCCGAGCGCGAACGTGTTTGGATCCGGAAAGTCGACGATCGCAGTGTCGTAAACAGGCTCCTTAGTTTCCTCCACCCAGATGAAAGCGTCTTCGTTGACAACCTGCACGCGCGGATCGCTGAACGCCTGCTGGTTCAACCTCGCGAGCAGCGGAAACCGGCTCGAAAGCCTCGTCATCTCCGGATCGAGATCGACTAGAGTGACTCGTTCGACCGACGGGTACTTCAGAACCTCGCGCAACGCGAGCCCATCGCCGCCACCCAACACCAAAACACGTCGCGGGCTATTCGCCAGCAGCATCGCCGGATGAACTAGCGCTTCGTGGTAGCGATACTCGTCAGTGGAGCTGAATTGCAGGTTGCCATTCAGAAACAACTGAAACCCGGCGCGGCCACGCGTAATCACGATCCGCTGATACGGCGTGTCTTTCGTGTAGACTATCTCATCGGCAAACATCTCATCTTCGGCAAGCGACGTCAGCCTGTTTGCTTTCACGAGACCAATCAGCAGCAGCGCCATCACAATAATTGCCTTCACCCGCATCCCGACGATGCTGCCTTTGATCAGTGGCCGCAGCAGCCACGTGCCCCACAGCGCGACGGCGGCATTCAGCATTCCGAAGACTAGCGACGTTCGAATTAGTCCCAGCCGTGGAACGAAGAAAATCGGAAACAGGATCGAAGCGAGCAGTGCGCCAATGTAGTCGAAGGCGAGCACGCGTGAGATGAGCTCTTTGAATTCAATCTGATCTTTGAGAATGCGCAGCAGCAGCGGGATTTCGAGACCGACAAACACCCCGATCGCGAAAACGACGAAGTAGAGCACCGCATAGAAGTAGCTGACACGCGCGAAAGTGATAAACAGCAGCGGCGCGGAAAAGCCGCCGAGAATAGCGACAGCCAGTTCAATATCGACAAAGCGTCGAGCAAGGCCCTTGTCGATGAAGCGCGAGAGCCACGAGCCGACTCCCATTGCAAAAAGATAGATACCAATGATGAGTGAGAATTGTGTGACTGAGTCGCCCAGAACGTAACTGGCGAGAGTGCCCGCCAGCAGTTCGTAGATCAGCCCGCACGTCGCGACGATGAGAACATTGAGGAAGAGTAGCGGCGGCCGTATCATCCTCAACCGTGGATCGCGGCGGCAATAATCAAAGCGCTGCCGAGGATCACGGAGGCGATCACGATGGCGAGAGCAACGTTATGATCCTCTTCGATCTCCTTCCGCACCGAGAATGGCGTCGCTTTTGCGATTACGAAGAACGCAAGCGCAAAGACGATGAGCCCGAGTCCGACGAACACGAGTGTCGTGACGAGCGTGGACAGCAGACCTTCAAGTGGAACTACTAGTCCCGGGATTATGTGCATCATTTTCCTCCGTGTAAGCCGTAGTGCCAGAAGTGGAACGAGCGATAACCATTCTGCCGCGCGTCAGGTGGCAACTGCTGGCGAGAACCGCCAGTAATCTCCCAACCCAGCATTGCGGCAACGCTATACAAGCTAACAACGCCGATACCGAAGATCGTGTAGAGTGTTTTAAGCATAGAAACTCCTACTCATCATCACTATCATCGCCACTACTACTAAACATACTTTCCGACCATCGCTTGTGCTCGAAACTGACGTGATAGATCAACATCGCGATTGGACCAATCGACAAAATTATCAACGCAATCAGCAGGTTGAACCCGCGCGTAACGTTCTGCTCAATCTTCACTGTCACGACTGCCGGTTGCTGCCATCTCTCCCACTGTCCCTCCAACCGCAGTACGTATCGACCGGAAGGCATTGAAGAAGAGTAAGCCGAATCTGTTTGCCCGCCCTCCGACCACGATTCGCCATCTTCAACACCCTGGTAGTAAGAAATTTCGATCGGAAACGATTGGACCAAGCCTGTTTCATCGTTGATCAGGTCTCCTTCGAGATAAACCCACGCATTCTGTACGGCCGACTCGCCGACGATCTTGATGTTCCGCCTGCCTTGCAACTGAAACGGCTCGCTGAAGAAAACCTGCGTACCGTCTGCATTCGGCAGTGGCGGCAGTGTTACCGTTTGCGAAAACACTTCCCTGGTCGACCCGGAAAAAACCAACGTCACGAAGCCCAGCAACAGCGTGAGCACGATGAACGCCAGCCAGTATTTGTACACCCACCAATGCTTGTAAGGCTGGTTTGGCGCGACGCCAGAAGGACGCGGCAGCCCGCTAACCGAGAATGCCTTCTCGATCTGCGGCACGTCCATGTAAGTTCCGTGTGACCAGTTGATCTCGCCCGTGACGCGCTGCGTGCGAGTGGCATCATCCGGATTCGTCACGTAAACCGTCGACACTTCTTTTGAAAGCATGTAAGGCGGCTTGACGTAATCGACGCCTCTCACCTGTTCGCCCGCTTCGACTTTCCAGTAAAACTCCCCGAGCACTACCTCAACTCGCGCCTGCGCGTCCTGAAAGATCTTGTAACTCTTGCCTTGATAACTTGCAGACTTAGGCGACTCAGAAACTTCTCCTGGTGGCACGGCGCGCACGTAATTCCAGTGATCGTCGCTATGGACCAGCCAGCGAAAGCCGATCTGGGGATGGTAGAGAAGATACTCGCTCCAGAAGTATTGCGTGCCTTCGATCGTGACGCTGCGGGCCATCGCACCGATGACGGTCAACTTTCCTTCGGGCACCTCGCCTACAGTACCGATAGGAATCAGCGGTTGAAACCACGGCTTCTCGAGCGCTTTGAGAAACTGAAGCTGGCCTTGGTTGACATCGAGCAGCGAATTGCAGTTGGGGCAAGTGACTCGCTCGGTTTTATCTGGCGCGCGGAGTTCGAGCGGTCCAGCGCAGTTTGGACAACTCAAATGAGCCGCGCCGACTCGTCGTTCTTCGCGCTCGGGCGTGCGCGTGGTTGTGATGCCGAGGTCGGCAAGTGTGACTTGTTGGCCCAGGAAGACGAGCGGTGGTGATTGGTTGTAATCGAGTGTGCCAAACGCGCCGTTCACGCCTGAGAGATCGGCGTAGTAATAAGTCTCACCGGGCGTTAACAGGTACGGAATCTCGCCTTTGGCACCGAGAGCAGTAGCGCGTCCGGTTTCGGCGACGATCAGAGGCGTGGGCCATGGAAGGCCAGGCACGCTTTGTCCGAGCTGGAGTTGATCGAAAGGCGGGACCTCTACGCCTTCGGGACTGGGATACTGAAACGTGATGTAGAAGCGACCCTGTGCCTCCGCGAGCCAACCGAGCCAGCCGTTTGAAAACGTTGCGTACCACTCGTCCCATTGCCCGCCCATCTCGTGGCCGAGTTGCGCGCGCCCGGTTAACTCAAACGGCACGTCCTTCCACTTGCCACGCACTCCGACGTCCAACGGCGATCCGGTTTCGACAAGCTCGGCGACCTTGCCGAGGTCTTTCAAATCGCGATCTGTGCGTGCGACGGCGGAGCGGCAGTATTCGCAGATCTTTACGATCGACTGGCCGCTCTGGAACTCTATGGGCGCGCCGCACGACGGGCAGTTCGCCACGAGCACACTCATTTAGCGGCTCCTGCCATGGTGTGTGCAATCATGCGCTCGAACTTGCGAACGGTCACGTCAGTTGCGCCGAGCATTTCCTTTAGCGTTGTTTCCCAGGTCCATGAGGCGCGGTTGCGACAGCAGTACAGGTTGAACGTTGCCGCCTGGAATTCCGGATACGTGTGGCAGGTGAGATGCGACTCGGAGAGCAGCGCGAGACCGCTGACGCCGCCGGGATGATCGAATTTATGCCACGCGATCTCACCGAGTACGTGGAGATCGAGATCGCGTATGACGCGCTCGAAAACTGCACGCATGCGATCGAGATCGGCAAGCGCCGCCGCGTCGCATCCGCTTGCATCGATGAGCCATTCCGTTCCGAGGGTCATAGTGTTGTGCAATTGCGCGAGAGAATAAGGCAGAGGGAAAACAAATTCAATCCACAGATTGCACAAATCAGTCCTGAGTGGGGAAAAAGCGAAACTCAGAACAGAACAAGTCAG